>JBOHCO010000034.1:0-7474 GCA_050698895.1 Streptosporangiaceae bacterium | reverse complement strand
GGTCACCCCGCCCGGCTGGGCCCCGGAGCCCGGGCAGCCGGCCGGGCCGCCGGTGCTGGACCAGCTGGGCTTCGCCGGGTTCGTGGACTCGGGCGGCTACGACCGGCAGCTCCGGGCCTGCCGCCGGTCCTACCGGGACCGCCGCGACGCGCTGGCCGCGGCGCTGGCCGCCCGGCTGCCCGAGGTCCGGGTCTCGGGCGCCGCCGCGGGCCTGCACCTGCTGGTGCACCTGACCGCCGGCGCCGACGCTGGCGCGGTGGCGGCACGGGCCCGCGCGGCCGGAGTGCGGGTGGTCAGCCTGGACGCCTACCGGGTGGCGCCGGGCCCGCCGGGGCCTGGTGCTCGGGTACGGCAACCTGTCCGGCCACCAGGTCGACGCGGCTATTGACGGGCTGGCCACCGCGGTGCGCTCAGCCTCCTGACTCCGAGCCGGTGTCGACATCGCCGCGGTCGTCGCCAGTCAGGCACAACTGGGGGCTGGCGCAGGCGAAGGCCCTGACCTGGTAGCCGCGCGGCGGGATGGCGATCTTGGTCGACGGCCAGGCGTCCTTGGCCGACAGCGGACCGGCTGAGACGGCGACCGTGGCCCGCGAGTTGAGGCCGACGCACAGCTTGGCGGTAAAGCAGTCCAGGTCGCACGGCGGCGGGTCCTTGGGCTGGACCTTGAACGGGAACCCAGCGGCGACATGGCGTCCGGGTCAAGGCGCCTGAAGGTCCAGGCTCCCCCGGCGCTGCCGCAGGAAGGCCTGCTCGGCCCGGTTGGCGGTCCGCTCGATGGCCGCGTCGTAGGCGGCGGCCGCGTCCCGGTCGCGGCCGAGCCGGCGCAGCAGGTCGGCCCGGGTGGCGTGCAGCAGGTAATAGCCGTCCAGGTCCAGCCCGTCGGCCAGCTCCAGCGCGGCGGCGGGGCCGTGCACCTCGCCCACGGCGACGCACCGGTTGAGCGCCACCACCGGGGCCGGCGCGATGGCCATGAGCTGGTCGTACAGGGCCAGGATCTGGCCCCAGTCGGTCTGCCCGGGCACGGCGGCGTCGCTGTGCACGGCGCTGATCGCGGCCTGGAGCTGGTAGGGACCGGGCTGGTTGCGGCGCAGGCAGGCCCGGACCAGCGCCTGGCCCTCGGCGATCAGCGCCTGGTCCCAGCGGCCGCGGTCCTGCCCGGCCAGCACGACCAGCGACCCGTCCGGGCCGGTGCGGGCCGGGCACCGCGACTCGGTCAGCAGGAGCAGCGCCAGCAGGCCGGTGACCTCGGGCTCGTCCGGCATGAGCGCGGTCAGCAGGCGGGCCAGCCGGATGGCCTCGGCGCACAGCTCGGAGCGGATCAGGTCCTCGCCTGCCGAGGCCGCGTAGCCCTCGTTGAACACCAGGTACACGACGGCGAGCACGAACGGCAGCCGGTCGGGCAGCTCGGCGTCGCGCGGCACCCGGTAGGGGATGCCGGCGGCGCGGATCTTCCGCTTGGCCCGGACCAGGCGCTGGGCCACGGTCGGCTCGGGGACCAGGAAGGCCCGGGCGATCTCCGGGGTCTGCAGGCCGCAGATGAGCCGCAGGGTCAGCGCGAGCTGGGCCTCGGCGGACAGGGCGGGGTGGCAGCAGGTGAAGATCAGCCGCAGTCGGTCGTCGGTCACGAGCCCGGCCTCCTCTGGCTCGGGGTCGGCCCGCAGCCGGGCCGCCTGGACCTCCCGGCCGGGCCGGGTGGACTCCCGGCGCAGCCGGTCCAGGGCCTTGTTGCGGGCCGTGGTGACGATCCAGCCGCCGGGATTGGGCGGCACTCCGGTGGCCGGCCAGCGCTCGGCGGCCACCGCGAAGGCCTCCTGGACGGCCTCCTCGGCGAGGTCGATGTCGCCGAAGACGCGGACCAGGGTGGCGATCGCCCGGCCCGAGCTCTCCCGGTAGGCGCGCTCGATGGCGGTCGCGTCCGGCGGGCCGGCGTCGGTACTGGTCACCGGCTAGTCCTCCGGGATCTCCTGGAACGGCCGGACCTCGACCGGGGCGCCGCACGCGGCCGAGCCCCGTGCGGCCCAGTCCAGCGCGGCGTCCAGGTCGGCGGCCTGGATGATCCAGATGCCGCCCAGCTGCTCCTTGGTCTCGGCGTACGGCCCGTCGGTGGTGATCACCTGCCCGCCCTGGCCGCGCACCACCGTGGCCGTGGACGTCGGGTGCAGGCCGCCGGCGAACACCCAGGCCCCGGCCGACTGGACCTCGGCGTTGAAGTCGCTGACGGCGGCGTAGGAGCGCTGGATCTCCTCCTCTGACGGGTGGAGCGCGTTCTCGTCGATGTGGACCGACAGCAGGTACTGCTTCATCGTGGTGCTCCCATCGCGTGGGCCGGCGTTCCCGGCCGCTCACCCAGATCACGAACGCGCCCCGCCGGAATCGACGCCACCTGGCGGGACAGGACAAGATTCTCTAACGGGCCCCGGCAGGCTACCCGGAGGCGGCCAGGACCGCCGGTCAGCGCAGCCGGCGCAAGAACGGGTCCGGCCTCTCGGCCGGGCTGAGCCGGACCCGGATGGCCGCGGCGCGGGCCCCCTCGGGGGCGGCGATGAGCGGGCTGAGCTCCAGCTCGGCCACCTCGGGCAGGTCATCGGCCAGCCGGGAGACCCGCAGCAGCAGGCCGGCCAGCGCGGCGGTATCGGCGGGCCCGGCCGGGTCGGCGGACCCAGCGCCAGCCGGGCCGCGCAGCAGGCCCGCGGCGGGCGACTCCGCGATCAGGTCGTCGGCGTCGGCCCCGGTCATCGGGGCCAGCCGGGCCGCGTAGCCGCCCAGCACGTCGGCGGCCGTCCCGCCGAGCCCGAGCATGACCAGCGGCCCGAACACCGGCTCGTGCAGGAGGCGCGCCCTGACCTCGACCCCGGCCGGCCCGCGGTCAGCGACCGGGATCTGGTAGCAGGCGGCCAGCTCGGCCGCCTGCGGCCCCGGCAGCCAGCCGCCGCCGGGGTGCTGGTCCAGGTAGGCGGCGGTCAGCCCGCGGGCGGCCGCGACCTCATGCTCACCTTGTTCAGGAGTCTGGTCTGGAATCTGGGGGTCCTGGCGGTCACGCCAGGCCCGGTAGCGGACGGCGTGACCGAGAGCGCGGGCGGCTCCTTCCGGGTAGGCGTAGGCCGGCACCGCGTCCAGGGGCTGGCCGCGGCTGAGCAGCCGCACCGCCTCGGCCTGCTCCAGCAGCGCGGCGGCGGCCGGCTTGGCCAGCCGGGCCGCCGTGACGGCGGCCCGCAGGTCGGACAGGGCGGTGGGCACGGCCACGGCGAGCACCGCGTCCACGCCGTCGTCGGCGGCCACCTGCTCCAGGCAGGCCCGGAACGCCTCGGTGGTCACGCCCGGCGTGGTGTCCACCGGCCCGGCCACCGCCGCGCCGGCCGGCAGCAGCCCGCGCAGGCCGCTCTGGGTGGCCTCGCCCAGCCGGGCCACGGCCAGGCCGCTGTCGGCGCACGCGTCGGCGGCCAGCACGCCTGCGCTGCCGGCGTTCGACACGATCGCCACCCGGCGGCCGGCCGGGAGCGGCTGGCAGCCCAGCAGCGCGGCCGCCTCGATCAGCTCGCCCAGGCTCCGGTTGGCGATGATCCCGGCCTGCCCGAACAGCGCCTTCTGCACCAGTGCCTCCTGGGTGACCAGCGGCGTCGCGGCGGCGGTGACCGCCGTGACCGACGCGGCGGCCCGCTGCCCGGCGGGCGACCGGCCGCCGATGACGGTCAGCACCGGCATCTGCGCGCCGACCCGCCGCGCGGTCCGGGCAAACTTGCGCGGGCTGCCGAACGACTCCACGTACAGCACCGCCATCCGGGTCACCCCGTCCTGCTCCCACCACGTCAGCAGGTCATTGCTCGACACGTCGTACTTGTCGCCCACCGACGCGAACGACGACACCCCGATCCCCAGCCGCGACAGGTGCTGCAGCACCGCGATGCCCACCCCGCCCGACTGCACCACCAGCCCGGCCACCCCCGGCCGGAACTGGCCCGCCGCGAACGTGGCGTTGAGCCCGAGGCCGGGCACCAGCACGCCCAGGCAGTTCGGCCCGAGCAGCCGCATGCCGTGCCGCCGGCAGATGGCCAGCAGGTCCGCGCCCTCGGCGCCCAGGCCCGAGGTGATCACCACCAGGGCCCGCACCCCGCGGCGGCCGCACGCCTCCGCCACCTCGGGCACCGCGGCCACCGGGACGGTGAGCACGGCCAGGTCCACCGGCTCGGGCAGGTCGGCCGCGTCGGGCACGCACGGGATGCCCTCCATGGCCTGGCCCTGCGGGTTGACCGCGTACACGCGGCCCGCGAACCCGCTCGCCACCAGGTTGTGCAGGATGGCCCGGCCGACCGTGCGCGGCCGCCGGCTGGCGCCGATCACCGCCACCGACTCCGGCGCCAGCACCGGCCGCAGGCTGGCCACGTCGGCCCGGCTCTCCCGGCTGGCCACCGAGTCCAGGTAGCCCGTCAGCACCTGGTCACGGTCGTCGCCGGGCAGCGGGAAGCTCAGCTCCACCGCGCCGTCGGCGACCTTGCGCCGCACCGGCAGGCCAGCGTCGGAGAACACCCGCAGCATGGCGTTGTTCTCCAGCAGCGTCGTCGCGGCGAACGCGGTCAGCCCGCGCCGCCGGGCCAGCGACACCAGGTGCTCGAGCAGCAGCGTGGCGATGCCGCGGTGATGCATGTCATCGGAGACGGCGAAGGCCACCTCGGCCGTGCCGGGCACCGAGGTCGGCTCGTAGCTGGCCACGCCGGCCAGCCGGCCGCCCAGCCAGGCCAGCAGGGCCGCGTGGTAAGCATCGGGCGGCCGGGTCACCCGCTGCGCCTCCCGGTCGGCCGAGCGCGGGCTCAGGCTGAAGAACCGCAGGTACAGGTTGCCCGGCGACATCTGCGCGTGCATGGCCCGCACGGCCGGCGCGTCCGGCGCCGCCGCGGGCCGGATCTCGACCGTGCTCCCGTCGGTGAGCAGCGCATACGTCCCGGTGCCCGCCATGGATCACATTTTCCACCATCGGGTCGCTCAGTCATCGCGGGCGTCGCCGGCGGCCAGCCCCAGGCGCCGCCGCAGGTGGTCGCGGAGCCGATGGGCGGCCGGATCGCGTGCTGCGGCCGGGCCGGAAAGAGCGGGTTCATGGTCGCGGAAATCGGTCCGCGACTATCGCGGACCGATTTCCGTGATCATGAAGGATGTCCAGTCGGTAACGGCCCGATGTCCTCGGCGGGACATCCATCGGCAAGATCACCGTCGGCGGCGGCCGCCTGCCCGGCCCGGCCGCCGGGCCGGCCGCGGTCAGCCCGGCGGCGGGCTAGGCGCCGTGGTAGACGGCCTCCACGTTGTGGCCGTCGGGATCGCGCAGGAACACCCCGTAGTAGCCGGGGTGGTACTCCGGCCACTCGCGCGGGGCGTGCAGCACCTCCGCGCCGCCGCTGGCCGCGGCCTGGTGGACCGCGTCCACCTCCGCGCGGCTGGCGGCCGCGAACGCCACGTGCAGCTCCCGGTCCTGCTCCCGCCGCGCCGGGCTGAGCCAGAAGCCCGGCACCCCGTCGCGCCCGGAGAGCCCGACCACGAAGCCGCCCTCGACCGGGAAGCGCATCGCCTCCCGCAGCCCGACGGGCCCGAGGGCCCGCAGGTACCAGGCCAGCGACGCGTCGACGTCGGCGACCTGAACTCCCAGGTGATCGATCATGACCGGAGGCTACCGGCGGCCGGTGACCGGGCCGGGGCGCGACACCCGGCTGGTCCTACTCGGCCGGCTGGAACCACGAGGAGGTGAGGTTGCCGCCGTGGCCCTGCTCGCAGGACGGCTGCACCGGGCCCTCCACATGCGCGGTGGCCGAGCCGTCGCCCCAGGTGACCACGGCCTGGTCGCCGGCCGCGGGCCCGCACCAGTTGGGCCAGGTCACGCGGGCCGCGGCCAGCTCGCCCGGCTCGATGTCCAGGTAGCCGGGCTCGAGCAGCTCCAGCGTGATCATCGTGTCGGCCTCCAGCGGGGTGCCGTCCTGGCCGAGCGGCCGCACCCCGGGCTTGCCCGGCAGCCGGCAGGCCCGGCCGCCGACGTTGCGCACGATCACCTGGCCGCGCAGCCCGGTCCCGTCGCGCTCCCAGCGCACGGTCACCTCGACCTCGTCGCCGTGACAGTCCTGAACCGCCATCTCGCACCTCCCTCGACGGGGGCCTTTACGGGGGCTCAATAACCTCCAGGCTAGCCGCGGGCGGCGGCCTGGAGCGGATTCCGCTCGGCCTCGGTGGCGCCGTCGCGGTCGGTGCTGGCGGTCAGGTCGCGCCAGGCCTCGTCCGAGGCCATCCGGTCCCGTGCGGCGGCCATCGCGTAGGCGTAGGCCTCGCTGCCCAGGATCAGCCGCAGGGGCGGCTCGGCCATGTCGGCCACGGCCAGCACCACCCGGGCCACCTTGGCCGGGTCGCCGAGCGCCGTGGCCTGGCCGCCGTGGTGCAGCCGGGCCATCTCGCCCACGGTGGCCTGGTAGGGCTCGCTGACCGGCGGGACGTCCATCGAGGCGCCGGCCCAGTCGGTCCGCATGCCGCCGGGCTCCAGCACGGTCACCTTGATGCCCAGCGGCCCGACCTCCCTGGCCAGCACCTCGGAGAAGCCGCCGACCGCCCACTTGGCCGCCTGGTAGGCCGACAGCCCGGCGGTGGCCAGCCGCCCGCCGATGGAGGAGACCTGGATGATGTGGCCCGCGCCCTGGCGGCGCAGCACGGGCAGCGCGGCCTTGGTGACGTTGACGACGCCGAGCAGGTTGGCGTCGATCTGGGCCCGGAAGTCCTCGAGCGTGATGTCCTCCACCGCGACCAGGTTGGCGTAGCCGGCGTTGTTGACGACCACGTCGATGCGGCCGAACGCGGCCACGCCCGCCGCCACCGCGGCCCTGGCCGCCTCCGGGTCGGTCACGTCCAGCGCGACGGGCCGGATCTGGTCGCCGTAGCGCTCGGCCAGGCCGGCCAGGCCCTCGGGGTGCCGCGCGGTGGCGACCAGGCGGTGACCGTCGGCCAGGGCGGCCGCGGCGATCTGGCGGCCCAGGCCGCGGGTGCTGCCGGTGAGCAGGAAAACCTTCGGCATGACTGCTGCTCCTCTCGTCTGGCGATGCCCCTTGAATATAACGCAACGATGTTGCATTAACAACACAACGCCGTTGTGTTAGATAGGATGGCAATGTGACGACGACGGACGCGGGCTTCCAGCGGGCGCGCCGCCCGGAGCAGAAGCGGCAGCGGCAGGACGACATCCTGTCCGCCGCCGGCGAGCTGGCCCGGCGGGACGGCGTCCGCAACGTAACCCTGACCGACATCGCCGACCGTGTCGGCATCCACAAGTCGGCGCTGCTGCGCTACTTCGAGACCCGCGAGCAGATCTTCCTGGAGCTGACGGCACGGGCCTGGCGGGAGTGGGCCCGCTCGCTGGGCGACGAGCTGGACGGCGCCGCGCCGGGCGACCGCGGCCTGGTCGCCGACGCGGTGGCCCGCAGCTTCACCAGCCGCCCGCTGCTGTGCGACCTGA
>JBOHCO010000033.1:0-6527 GCA_050698895.1 Streptosporangiaceae bacterium | reverse complement strand
GGCCCGCTCAGCGCGCCATCGGGCAAGCGGCGCCCGGTGGCCAGCAGCACCAGGTCGGCCGCCGTCCCGCGCAGCGGCGCGCCCTGGCCGCGCGACCAGTCCAGGTCGGTGGCCTGGAGCTGGACGCCGCTGAGGTCCACCCCGAAGTGCTTCATGCTCTGCGGCCCGGTAACGCTGCCCAGCACGGCGGCCATGGCCTCGTCCGGGATCCGCCGCCCGGCGCCCAGCGCGGCGGTGATGTCCAGGCCGTGCACTACCTGGTGGGTCAGCGAGGCCTGGAGGCCGCCGCCCGGCGGCTTCCAGGGGTAGGTGGCCCGGTCACGCAGCGTCGCGATGAGCTGCGCGCGCGGCAGCTCGCCGTCCCGGCGGGCCACGCCGTCGGACATCTTCCGGAAGCTGCCGCCCGCCGCGGCCAGCCGGAGCAGGAACCGCGGCGGCGAGTACCGCAGCGGCATCGTCAGGTGCGCTACCACGTGCCGGACCGCCCAGCCGTCGCACAGCGAGGGCGCGTCCCACTGCGCGGCGGTCAGCCCGTCCAGCGCCCCGGCCAGGTCCCGCCGGTCCGCCGCGATCCACTCACTGATCATGACTCTCCTTAACAACCGATCGCTTGTACAACTACTTAGTTGTTATAGCGGGCGTGACCGCACCCAGTCAAGGCGGGCGCCGGGCGGGGGGTCAGTCCTCCAGCATGGACATGAGCCGGGTGACGGTGGCCCAGTTGCGGGCCGTGCCGCCGCCGCGCGGGCTCATGGCCTGGCCGGCCCTGGCCAGCTGGGCGGCCAGCTCGCTGCGGCCCAGGCCGCCGGGGGTGTGCAGGTAGAGCGTGCGGCCGATCACGGTGACCTCGTCCGGGCTGCCCTTGTCCCTGGCCCGCTGCTCCGCCGCCGCGACCGCGGCCGCCTGCTCGCCGGTCATCTCGTCGCGGCGGAACACCGCGTGCAGGAGCTTGGGGCCGGCCGCCTGCGGGTAGGGGTTGCCGGCGATGACCCGGGCCAGGTCGTCGCGGGTCAGCACCACGACGCTGGGCTGCAGGCCGAGCCGGGCGCTGATGGCCGCCTCCAGGTCGTCGGCCAGCCGGGCCAGGTCGGCCGGCTGGCTGGCGAACACGACGTTGCCGCTCTGGATGTAGGTGGCGATGTCCTCGTGGCCCAGCGAGGCGACGATCTCGCGCAGGTCGGACATGGCGATCCGGGTCTGGGTGCCGACATTGATCCCGCGCAGCAGCGCGACGTGGGTGCGCATCCGAGCATCCTCGCAGAGGCCCGGCACGCGGCGCGGCATTCAGCGCCCGGAACCGGCCAGGTCCGCCGCGGGCCGGTAAACCAGGGCACCGTCAGCCCGATAGTCAAGCCGGAATCCGGTACTGGTCAGGTAATGCTCAAGGTGAGGGTTACTGACCCACAGCAGAACCCACCCAATTTTCATCACGCGGGCGTTATCGGCCGCCATAGTCAGCTCGCCCGGCGTGAATTGGTAATGACCGCTCTGGGTGTTCATCAAGCCGTGGTAAAAGGGTTCTATTCCGATGTCCGTGGCCGTCACCGCGGGCACCCGCGACAGGTAAGCGTCAGCCAGCGGATGGCCGTCGGCGGTGGCCAGCATCAGGGTTTCCGGGTTGAACGCCTGGCCGGTGATGCCGACCCCGCCGCGCAGGCCGAACGGGACGTCCAGCACTACCGAGCGGGAGTGGTCGGCGGCGATCGGTGCGTCCAGCGCGGGCAGCGCGGCGGCCATCGTCGGGGCGGGCGCGGTGCCCATGCCCGCCTCCAGCAGCCCGACGGCGAACACCGCGGCCACGACCAGCCGGGCGCCCTGCAGCCGGGCCCAGCCCCTGGTGTGCTGGCGGACCCAGCTGACCGCGTACCCGCCCAGCAGCGCGGCGGCCACCAGGCCGAGCTCGCCCAGGCGGGAGGGCTCGCGGAACCCGGACAGGCCGGGCACCTTCACGAACCACGTGTAGGGCATCAGGTAGGACACCGGCACGCCGTCCCACAGGTGCGCGAGCGGCACGTAGACGCGGCTGCCCACGTGCAGCACGGCGCCCAGGGCCATGATCGAGGCGCCCAGCCACAGCAGCCCGAGCAGCCAGGCGCTCCGGCGCCGCCGGGCCAGCACCAGGCCGGCCAGGGCCAGGACGCTGAGCACGGTGCCGTAGGTGCTCCAGCCGTGCGCCTGCCCGAGGTTAAGCCCCAGCTCAGCCAGCCGCGGCGAGGGCTCGAACAGGTTGGGGATCCGGACCCCGGCCCAGTACTCGGTCACGCTCGGCTGCGGCTGCGGGCCGCCGACCGCGGTCTCGTGCGCGATCGCGATGAGCTGCGGGCTGGCCACCACCAGGGCGGTCATCGCCGCCACCCCGACCACCGCCAGCCGGGGCAGCCAGGGCCGGGTGATCAGCCACGGCAGCAGGGCGACCACGGCCAGCATGACGGCCATGATGGCCGTCTCCTGGTCGGTCAGCATGCTGGCCCCGAGCACCAGGCCGAGCGCCAGGGCCTGGCGGAAGCCGGGGTGGCGGCGCAGCCGCACCACGGCCTCCACGGTGATGGGCAGGAACAGCGCCGCCAGGGCCAGGTTCAGGTGCATCCAGGTCTGCCAGGTCAGGATGGCCGAGAACCCGAAGAAGCCGCCCGCGGCCAGCGGCCCGGCCTGGCCGGGCAGCCACAGCCGGGCCACCCGGTACATGGCGTAGCCGAGCAGGCCGGGCATGGCAATGGTCAGCAGGTTGTAGGCCGCGCTGGGCCCGATGATGGCCGTGACCGGCGTGAGCAGCGCGCCCGGCAGCGGCATCAGCGTGTGCAGCCCGAGCAGGGTGCCCACCGGCGCGGCCAGGTAGCTGGTCGACCACGGGCTGGTCAGGTGCTCGACGCAGTGCGCCATCCACCACAGGTCCCAGACGTAGCCGCTGGCGTCCAGGGTGGCCGGCACCCGGCCGTCGGCCAGGTAGGTGGCCCGGGGCCAGGTCATCGCGATCCCGGCGGCCACGTAGGCGAGCAGGACGGCCAGGTGGATGGCGACCGGGTGGCGGGCGGTGGCCCGGAGCCGGCCGAACAGCCCCGGCGGCTGGGCCTGGCTGGGTGCCCGGCTCGCGCCGGGGATCGTGCCCTGCGGGTCTATCACAACAGGCTGGTTCATCGGCTCCGCTCCCTGCCCTGCCGGGCACGCCGTCCCCTCTGCTCGCGGTACCTGGATCCGAGGCCGGGGCGCACGGTCCACGTGCGCGTTCCCCTGCGCGGGTCGACGCCTGGCGCGGAGCACGCCGCGCGGACGCCTAAAACGGCGTCGCCAGCATTGACGTCCGCGCGTGAGCCGCGGTAACCCCCGCCGGGCCCGCGGCAGTTCGCGGTCAGGAATATGACGCCAATGCGCTCGTCATCGAATACCGCTCATTATAGCGACATTCGAGCGGCTCGCTTTACCCCCCAGAACGCGGCCGCTGGGGTTATGCGAATGCGCAAGCCCGGCCCGGAGAAGCCTAGGCTATGTCCGCGGTATTCGGGGGCCCGCCACGCGAATCCCGGAACAACTCGGCGACCTGCGCGCCGGGCAGGGCCGGGCTGCGGTGGCCGTCGCGGCCGGTCATGGTCTCGCCGGCGGCCAGGGCGTTGGCCACCGCCTCCTCGGTGGCCTGCACCACCGCGGCGTAGAACGGGTCAAGGTAGCCCCACGGGACGAGCCGGAGCTGGTCGTAGCGGCCCTCGGCGCCCGGCCGCAGCGCGGTGGCCCCCGGCGTGATGGCGCCGGGGTTGCCGGTGGAGAAGGCCAGGAACAGGTCGCCGGAGAAGTGCGAGCCCGCGGTGCCGGTGCGGGCCAGGCCGAGCGTCACCCGGCGGGCCAGCGCGGTGCACTGGTGCGGCAGCAGCGGCGCGTCCGTGCCGACCACGGCGATGACCGAGCCCGCGCCCGGCGGCACCGGCGGGTCGAAGGTGAACTCCGACATCGGGTTCTCGGTGCCCAGCAGCCGCCCGAGCGGCACCCCGGCCAGCGTCAGCTCGCGCCGCGCGCCGAAGTTGGCCTGCACGAACACGCCCACCGCGTACTGGTCGCCGCCGTAGCCGACCAGCCGGGAGGCGGTCCCCGAGCCGCCCTTGAACTGGTAGCAGTTCATGCCGGTGCCGCCGCCGACCGAGCCCTCCTCGACCGGGCCGGGCGCGGCCGCGGCCAGCGCGTCGATCACGGCCTGCTGGGTGACGTGGCCGCCGTTGATGTCGTTGAGGTAGCCGTCGTAGGTCTCGGCGGCGACCGGCAGCAGCCAGGCGTCGGCCAGCCGCGGGTGGTGCTCCACCGTCCAGGCCACGATGCCCGCGTGCGCGACCCCGACGGCGTGCGAGTTGGTGATCGCCACCGGGCCGGAGAAGGTGCCGGACTCCTGGACCCAGGCCGTCCCCGTCATCTCGCCGTTGCCGTTCTGGCTGAAGAACCCGGCGATGACCGGGTCGCCGGCACCGGCCCGGCCGCGCGGGTGGACGCCGGTGACGCCGGTCCGCACTGACTCGCCGCGGACCAGCGTCTCGTAGCCGACCTCCACCCCGGGCACGTCGGTGATCGCGTTCCACGGGCCGGGGGTCCCGTCGAACGGGATGCCCAGCGCCCTGGCCCGCGGCCGGCCCGACGGCGTGGCCGCGTGCGCGGCCGGACCGCCCTCGGCCGGCACGCTACTGGTTGGTCGGGAAGCCGAGGTTCACGCCCCCGTGGCTCGGGTCGAGCCAGCGCGAGGTGACCGCCTTGCCCCGGGTGTAGAAGTGCACGCCCTCGACGCCGTGCACGTGGGTGTCCCCGAACAGCGACGACTTCCAGCCGCCGAAGGAGTTGAAGGCCATCGGCACCGGGATCGGCACGTTGATGCCGACCATGCCGACCTCGACCTCGTGGGTGAACCGGCGGGCCGCTCCCCCGTCGCTGGTGAAGATCGCGGTCCCGTTGCCGTAGGGGTTGCCGTTGATGACGTCCAGCGCGCCCGCGTAGCTGTCCGCCCGGACCACCGACAGCACCGGGCCGAAGATCTCGTCCCGGTAGGCGCTCATCCGCGGCGTCACGTGGTCGAGCAGGCTGGGCCCGAGCCAGAACCCGTCGGCCGCGCCGCCCTCCACCGGGTGCGCGCGGCCGTCGATGGCCAGCGTCGCGCCCTCGGCCACCCCGGTGTCCAGGTAGGACGCCACCTTGTCCCGGTGCGCCCTGGTCACCAGCGGGCCCATCTCGGACCGGGCGTCGTCGCCGGGGCCGACCCGCAGCTTGGCCACCCGGTCGGTGATCTTGGAGATGAGCTCGTCGCCGACCGGGTCCACCGCCACCACGACCGAGATGGCCATGCACCGCTCGCCCGCCGAGCCGAACCCGGCCGAGACCGCGGCGTCGGCGGCCAGGTCCAGGTCGGCGTCGGGCAGCACGACCATGTGATTCTTGGCCCCGCCCAGGGCCTGCACGCGCTTGCCCGCCGCGGTGCCGGTCTCGTAGACGTAGCGCGCGATGGGGGTGGAGCCGACGAAGCTCACCGCCCGGACCCCCTGGTGGGCCAGCAGCGCGTCCACCGCCTCCTTGCCGCCGTGCACGACGTTGAACGCGCCGTCGGGCAGGCCGGCCCCGGCCAGCAGCTCGGCGAGCAGCAGGGAAGCCGACGGGTCTTTCTCTGATGGCTTGAGCACGAACGTGTTACCGCAGGCCAGCGCGATGGGGAACATCCACATCGGCACCATGGCCGGGAAGTTGAACGGGGTGATCCCGGCCACCACGCCGACCGGCTGGCGGATCGAGTAGGCGTCCACGCCGGTCGACACGTTCTCCGAGAACGAGCCCTTGAGCAAGTGCGGGATCCCGCAGGCGAAGTCGACCACCTCCAGGCCCCTGGCCACCTCGCCGGCCGCGTCGGAGGCGACCTTGCCGTGCTCGGCGGTGATCAGCGCGGCCAGGTCGGCCTGCCGGGAGCGGATCAGCTCGCGGAACGCGAACATCACCCCGGCCCGCTTGACCAGTGACGTGTCCCGCCAGCCCGGCAGCGCGTCGGCCGCGGCGCTGACCGCGGCGTCCACCTCAGCCGCGCCGGCGTAGTCCACCGTGCCGCTGACCTGGCCGGTCGCCGGGTTGTAGATGTCGCCGCGCTGCGCCGCCTGGCCCGTCCACGGCCGGCCGCCGATCCAGTGCGTCCGATGCTGGCCGTTCGCCTGCCCCATAGCCGTGCCTCCCGCATATAACCCGCATGTAACCCGCATGTAATCCGCGTCGGTCGTGCGTCCCAGTCTGCCCTCGACGGCCCGGCCGGCCAACTGACAGGTTGTCAGCCCCGGCCCGGTCCTGATGTCATCATGTCTGCGTCGTGCCGACGTCGGGAAGCCCCGCGCCGGGCGGCGTGTACAGCGGGTCCCGCCAGGTCCCCCTGGCCACCTGCTCCTCGTACAGCGCGACCTTGAAGCTGATCACCTCCAGGCCCCTGGCCACCTCGCCGGCCGCGTCGGAGGCGACCTTGCCGTGCTCGGCGGTGATCAGCGCGGCCAGGTCGGCCTGCCGGGAGCGGATCAGCTCGCGGAACGCGA
>JBOHCO010000032.1:0-2418 GCA_050698895.1 Streptosporangiaceae bacterium | reverse complement strand
GTCCCGTCAGCGCGGACGCCGTACTGCTCATGACCGCGCATGTGCTGTCGGAATTCACCGGCGGCGGCCTCGGGCGCATGCTCGTCCAGGGACTGGCCAAGGACCTGACCCGGCGCGGAATCCGGGCGATCGAGGCGTTCGGCGACCTGAAGTGGTCCGCCCCGACCTGCGTCGTGCCGGCCGACTACCTGCTGGCCGTCGGTTTCAAGACCGTCCGCCCGCACGCCCGGTTTCCGCGGCTGCGGCTCGAGCTCAAGACCGCCCTGTCCTGGCGCGAGGACGTCGAGGTCGCGCTGGAGCGGCTGCTCGGCTCGATGACCCCGGAGCGGAACCTGCGCCTGGCCTAGATCGGATAGGGGTCGGGCCGAGTGGTGTAGGTCCGCCCGCTCGGCAGCGTCCAGACCAGCACGCCGGGCTCGGGCTGATCGAGGTGCCAGCCCGGGGCCTGCTTGGCCCGATGACCGTGCCGGCAGACCGGGGCCAGGTTGCAGCCACAGGTCCGGCCTCCCTGGTCATAGGGGATCGTGTGGTCAAGGTCGCATCGCTGGGCCGGGCGCAGGCAGCCCGGCTCGCCGCAGGTGCGCTGCCGCAGCCTGATCAGGTGCCGCAGCGAGGCCGACGGCCGGTAGCCCGGTACCTCCCACCGGTGGCTGCACGTCCCGGAGTCCAGCCAGACCGGCCGCAATCCGGATAGCCACTCCGCCGTGGCGTCCAGGTCAGCTGATGCCGGAGATCCGGGCGGGCCGGTCGCTCGGGCGGGGACGGGCGGCCCGTGCCGCGCACAGGCGTGGCCGACGGCCCGGCCATCCCGGTCGGTGAGCGTCAGACACCACCTGGTCGCGGGGTGAGCGGCCAGCCAGGTGCCCAGATCGCGGCAGGTATCGGCGTCCGTGGTGCCCGACCCGGCGACTTCACCCGGCCGGTCGGTGACTCCGTGCCAGGCGCTGAGCGGCATCGTCAGGTTCACCGTGCCGCTGATCGTCGGCCATTGCTGAGCCGGCGGTGCCGCTCCCGTCGGGTCAGCATCAGCGTCAGCGGCATGCTCCGGGCCGGGGCTATCCCTATCCGGGGCGATGGGGTCGGGGCTGGCGGGCAGCAGGGTAGTGATGTCGCGCCCGTTGAGGATCGCGCTGAACACGGCACAGCGCAGCTGATCCAGCGTTCCGGGAGCGCCGTGCGCCCGCAGCCACTCAGCCTGGGCGGTCAGCCGGGCATCCGCGGCGATCGCGTCGGCGGGAGTCATCTCCCGGCCGGCCAGCACGCAGTTACCCGAGGACTCATCCCACCGGTGCACGGCGGCGTTCTTGCGGCCCCGCTCGCGGCGGCGGCGCGCCGCATCGGGATCGGCCAGCTGCACCTCGCGGCGCAGCGCCCGGCGCAGCTGACCGGTCGTCATCCCGCCCGCCCGCGGCAGCACCCGTCCGACGATCTTGCGGGCCGTCTCGTCATCGACGGCGGCCAGCTCGTCGGCGAACACCACCGCGCGGTTCCAGTCGATGATCCCGGCGGCCAGGGCGGCGCGGACGGCGGGTACCCGCTCCAGCAGCCCGGCGATGTCGACCAGCCGGGACCCCGCCTGCCCGGTCAGCGTCAGTGCGGCGGCGACTTCCCCGGCCACGTGCTCTATCAGGTGCTTGTTCTGGCGCTCCCGGGCCTGGGCGGCACGGCGGCGGCACAGCGTGATCACCGCCTCGACCTCCTGGGCGGCGGCCCAGGAGGCCATGCGCCGGCCGGCGCACAAGAAGCCGATCAGCTCACTCTCGCCCAGCCCCGCCAGCCCCGCGTCATCCGTCGCGGCGTCACGGACGAACCCGGCCAGCACCGGGCCCGGCGCCAGCTCATCCAGCACCCCGCCCGCCGCGAACCCCGAACCCCGCCGACCGCCCTCATGATGCAAGAACCCGGCCGGGATCGACTCGCCCGCACCCGTCCACAGGTCGCCGGCAACGACGTCATCGGGGTCGGGCGGCGCACTGTCCGGGTCGAACAGATCCTCGTCCCACGGCCCGGCGTCGGGGTGCATCTCCGCCCACCACGGCACCTCGGCTCGAGAGCCGTTATGCGCTGAACGGTCAGCCACCGGCTGGTCCCCGCTCGCTGGGCGGGCCTGGGCTGCTTCTCCAGAATCGCGGGTCGGCGGGGTCGGCGTGGGTCTCACCTCCGTCAGCTGGGGAGTCGAGTGGTGAGCACAACCTCCTGTTTCGGATATGTTATCGAATGTGTCCGACATTCTCCATTGAATTACGAACAGGTGTCCTCCGCGATAATGGCAGCATGACGCATCTTGATACGGGCACCGTGCTGGCGGCCCTGGCCAGGGATCCGCGGCTGCAGCCGTTCGTCCGCGATGGAGCCATCTCGGCCATGCCGGCCAGGCGGGAGCGGCGCCGGCTGCTGCTCAACGAGGTGGCGCTGGCG
>JBOHCO010000031.1:0-3080 GCA_050698895.1 Streptosporangiaceae bacterium | reverse complement strand
GTTCCGTACCGAAGCCAAGGCCGAGGCCAAGGCCGAGGCCAAGGCCGCGGGCAGGCGGGCACCCTGATCGCCGACATCGAGGCCTCCGGCCTGACCGGCCGCGGCGGCGCGGCCTTCCCCGTGCACCGCAAGCTGGCCGCGGTGGCCGGCCAGGCCCGCGAGCGCCACCGGGCCGTGGTCGTGGCCAACGGGGCCGAGGGCGAGCCCGCCAGCGGCAAGGACGCCGCGCTGCTGTGGGGCGCGCCGCACCTGGTGCTCGACGGGCTGCAGCTCGTAGCGCAGGCCACCGGGGCCACCGAGGCGTTCCTGTACTCCCGTCGCGGCGAGGAACTGTCCCGCCGGCTGCTCGGCGCGCTGCGCCAGCGGGCCGCGGCCGGCCTGGACCAGGTCGAGGTGGAGTTCGTGCAGGCCCCGGACGCCTTCCTGGCCGGCGAGGAATCGGCCGTGGCCAGCTGGATCAACGGCGGCCCGGCCCGGCCCGCCTTCAAGCAGCCACCCGTCTACGAGCGCGGCGTTTCCAACCTGCCCACCCTGGTCCAGAACGTCGAGACCCTGGCCCACCTGGCCCTGATTGCCCGGTTCGGCGCGGGCTGGTTCCGGGCCCTCGGCACCGCGGCCGAGCCCGGCACGATGCTCGCCACCGTTCATCGTGCCGACGGCGGCAGCTACATCACCGAGACCAGCCTGGGCACCCCGCTCAGCGCGCTACTCCCGGCCGAGCTGGCCGGCCCCCGAGCGCCGGCCGACACCGTCCGGGCCGTGCTGGTCGGCGGCTACCACGGCGCCTGGCTGGCCCCCGAGCAGGCGGCCGGCCTGGCCCTGAGCAACGCGTCACTGCACCCGGCCGGCGCCTTCGCTGGCGCCGGCGTGCTCGCCGCGCTGCCAGCCAGCCGGTGCGGCCTGGCCGAGACCGCCCGGGTGGGCCGCTACCTGGCCCTGGAATCGGCCGGGCAGTGCGGCCCGTGCTTCAACGGGCTGCCGCACATCGCCGGCGCGCTGGACGAGCTGGCCGGGCCGCATCCCCGGCAGCAGGCCCTGGCCGACGTTCAGCGCTGGGCCGGGCTGGTCACCGGGCGCGGCGCCTGCCACCACCCCGACGGCTTCGTCCGGTTCGTGCGCAGCGCCCTGACCGTGTTCCGGGCCGAGCTGGACGCGCACGCCCGGGGCCGGTGCACCGCCACCGACCGCACCCCGTTCCTGCCGGTGCCCGCCGGCCCGCCCACCCGGGAGCCGAGATGACTAACTCCCCGCGAACTAGCGCCCCAGGAACTAGTGCCCAGGGAACTAATGTCCAGAGAACTGTTACCTCGCAAACTAGTTCCCCAAGACCTGGTTCCCTAAGAACTAGTTCCCCAGGAACTGGTGCCATGCGAACTAGTTCCCCAGGAACTGGTGCTCTGCGAACTAGTTCCCAGACAACTAGTTCCTCAACAACTAGTAGCCAGGTAACTAGTAACCGTGCGTCTAGTGGTCAGGAACCTGGGGGCCTGCGGCTGCGGGTCAACCCGGCCGCCTGCTCGGGCCACGCCGTGTGCGCCGAGCTGCTGCCCGAGCTGATCACCCTGGACGAGTGGGGCTATCCGCTGCTGGCCAAGGGCGGCGTGCCCGCCGGGCTGAGCCGCCAGGCGCGGCGCGCGGTGCGGGACTGCCCGGCCCTCGCGCTGACGATGTCAGAGCCCATTCATTCAGAGGCCATTCATTCAGCGCCCATTCATTCAGAGGAAACGCAGAAACTCCGCAGAAGGCTTGCGTAGCCAGGTCAGGCAAGGTGGCAGCATGATGAGCGTGATGGAGCGGTTTCCTGCTGACCGGCCCGAGTCGGGGCCCAGTTTCCACCGGGCCGACGGCAGCCCGGTCCGGATCCTGGTCGTCGACGACGAGCCCAGCCTGGCCGAGCTGCTCGGCAGCGTGCTGCGCTACGAGGGCTGGGAGATCCGCACGGCCGCCGACGGGGCCAGCGCGGTCCGGGTGGCCAGGGAGTTCGAGCCGGACGCCGTGGTGCTCGACGTCATGCTGCCGGACTTCGACGGCCTGGAGGTGCTGCGGCGGCTGCGGGCCAGCCAGCCGAACGTCTGCGTGCTGTTCCTGACGGCCAGGGACTCGGTGGAGGACCGGGTCAAGGGGATCACCGCGGGCGGCGACGACTACGTGACCAAGCCGTTCAGCCTGGAGGAAGTGCTGGCCCGGCTGCGAGGGCTGCTGCGCCGGGCCGGGATCAACCAGGCCCGCAGCGGCACCGAGCTGGTCGTGGGCGACCTGACCATGGACGAGGACGCGCGCGAAGTGCGGCGCGGCGGCGAGCTGATCGAGCTGACCGCCACCGAGTTCGAGCTGCTGCGCTACCTGATGCGCAACCCGCGCCGGGTGCTGTCCAAGGCGCAGATACTCGACCGGGTGTGGAACTACGATTTCGGCGGCCAGGCGCATGTGGTGGAGCTGTACATCAGCTACCTGCGCAAGAAGATCGACACCGGCCGTGAGCCGCTGATCCACACCGTTCGCGGCGTCGGCTACGTGCTCAAGCCGTCGGCCTGACCGATGTCCGCCTCCGGCAAGCGCCCCGCCGGCCTGCTGGGCGCGCCGGGCCGCTGGCTGGCCCGGCGCACGCTGCGCGGCCGGCTGGTCGCGGGCCTGCTGGTGACGCTGTTCGCCGCCTGCGCGGTGGTCGGGGCGGTGACCTACACGCACCTGCACAGCGTCCTGGTCGGGCAGGTCGACCAGGAGCTCGGCATCGCCACCCAGCGCTACGAACGGTGCCTGCATCCCATGCCGCATCCGGGCGCGGATCACGACAACGGTGATGACCACCCGCCGCCCGGCACGCCGGAGGGCTGTGCCCAGGAGCAGAGCGACGGCACGCTGACCGCCATGGCCAGCAGCACCGGGAGCAGCCCGTACCGGCTGGACGCGGTCCGCAGTCCGCGACTGGCCGGGGCTGAGAACGGCCTGTGCGTCCTGACCGGCGCCGAGCGGCGCGAGCTGGCTGGGCTGCCGGCCAACGGCCAGCCGCAGACCATCACGCTGAGCAATTACGGCCCCTACCGGTTCATGGCCACCAGCAGCCGGGACGGCATCATCGT
>JBOHCO010000030.1:0-2723 GCA_050698895.1 Streptosporangiaceae bacterium | reverse complement strand
TTCGGCATCGGCCTGCTGTACGCCGCGGTGGCGTCCACCGGCAAGGCCGCCAACGCCCTGGGCGCGATCACCTTCTTCCCGCTGATGTTCTTCGCCGGGCTGTGGCTGCCCATCGCCGACATGCCCGTGGTGCTGCGGCACATCAGCCATGCCACCCCCCTGGGCGCGGCCGTGCAGGCGCTGCAGGACTCCTGGCAGGGCCAGTGGCCGCATATCATCCAGCTGCTCACCCTGGCCGCCTACGCGGTTGCTTTTGCGGTGGCCGCGGCTAGATTGTTCCGCTGGGAGTGAGCTCGCCGGTGCGCGAGTCATGCATCACGAGTGGGGTCACGATGAGCTGGGAGAACCCGTCGGCGCGGAGCACAACCGGGCCGGGCGCGCTGAGCGCCTCGGAGCGCCTCGAAGGCCCCGTCTTCGGCATCCTGCCCTACTTCATGCTGGTCATGGCGTCCGCGATTTCCCCGGTCGTCTATCCCGGTCTCGGCCGGACCCTGGTCACGCTCGGCATCGCCGCGCTGGCCGGGGCCTGGCTGCTGTTCGGGTTCACCCTGCACCCCGCCTGGCGCCACCGGACCCGCTGGATGGCCGTGTGGTTCACCGTCCTGCTGATCCTGATGGCCGCGCTGGTGATCCGGGCGCCGCTGTTCGGCTTCTTCTCCTACACCGGCTACTTCTTCACCTTCTTCCTGCCCCGGCGGTGGCGGCTGGCCGGGGCAGCCGCCGTCGCCGTGATCACCGCCACCTCGCAGGACGGCGGGCTGCCCAAGGCGAACGCGGGCGCCATCGGCCTGTACTGCGGGCTGATCGCGGTCAACGTGCTCGTCGCCTGCGGCGTCATCTGGTTCGCGTTCAAGGGCAACGAGCAGAGCGAGCAGCGCCGCCAGGCCGTGGCCGAGCTCAGCGAGGCCAACCGCAAGCTGGAGATGACGCTGGCCGAGAACGCCGGCCTGCACGAGCAGCTGCTCACCCAGGCCAGGGAGGCCGGCGTCTCCGACGAGCGGCAGCGGATGGCCCGCGAGATCCACGACACCCTGGCCCAGAGCCTGGCCGGGATCATCACCCAGCTCCAGGCCGCCGACCAGGTCAGCCGGGACGGCGAGCGGCGCCGGCACCTGGATGCCGCGCAGCGGCTGGCCAGGGAGAGCCTGTCCGAGGCCCGCCGGTCCGTGCATGCCCTGCGCCCCGAGCCGCTGGAGCACGGCCGCATCGAGCAGGCCCTGCGCCAGGTGACCGAGCGCTGGTCCGCGCTGCACGGCGTGGCCGCCACCGTGACCACCACCGGCCCGGTCGGCCCGATGCCGCCGCCGACCGAGCTGACGCTGCTGCGCACCGCCCAGGAGGCCCTGGCCAACGTGGCCAAGCACGCCGGCGCCAGCCGGATCGGCCTTACCCTGTCTTACTTCGACGACCAGGTCACGCTGGACATCCGCGACGACGGCAGCGGCTTCACGCCACGGACGGGAGAACAGATTTCTAACATTGGTACTCCCCGCCCGCCCGGCCCCGTGCGGGACTCCGGGGACGGGCCACCCATGGGCGGGTACGGGCTGACCGCCATGCGCGAGCGGGTAGAGGGGCTGGCCGGGTCGCTGACCATCGAGTCCGAGCCGGGCGCCGGGGCCACCATCTCGGCCAGCCTGCCGGTCGGTCCCGCCACCGCCCCCAGCAAGGACGTCCCCGCCCCGGCCTCGCTGAGCGAGGCCCCGTGACGGCCGGCCCCAACGTGCCCGGCGAGGCCGTCATCCGGCTGCTGATCGCCGACGACCACCCCATCGTTCGCGACGGCCTGAGCGGCATGTTCAGCGACGAGCCCGGCTTCGAGGTGGTCGGCGAGGCCGGGGATGGCGCGGAGGCCGTCCGGCTGGCCGGCCTGCTCGAGCCCGACGTGATCCTGATGGACCTGCGCATGCCGGGGATGGACGGGGTGACCGCGATCGGCGAGCTGGCCCGGCGCGGCAGTCCGGCCCGGGTGCTGGTGCTGACCACCTACGACACCGACAGCCACGTGCTGTCCGCGATCGAGGCCGGGGCCACCGGCTACCTGCTCAAGGACGCGCCGCGGGCCGAGCTGCTGCGGGCGGCCAGGGCGGCCGCCCAGGGCCAGGCCGTGCTGTCGCCCGCCGTGGCCAGCCGCCTCATGGGCCGGGTCCGCGCGCCCGAGGCCGAGCCGCTCAGCCAGCGCGAGCGCGAGGTGCTGGGCCTGGTCGCCGCGGGCGGCACCAACAAGGACGTGGCCGCCCGGCTGTTCATCAGCGAGGCCACGGTCAAGACCCACCTGCTGCACCTGTACGCCAAGCTCGGGGTCAGCGACCGCGCGGCCGCCGTGGCCGAGGCCTACAACCGGGGCCTGCTCACCCCCGGCCACCGCGAGCCCTGATCGCCGGTAAATCGCCTGGCAACAGGCGAGGCCCCGGCCAGAAGGAACTCTGGCCGGGGCCTCGCTGCTAGCAGCGGTCCCTTGCTAGCGACGACCCTGGGGCTGGCCGTGTTCTGGGGCCAGCCGCGGTCGCGAGAGGGCTGCGATCGAAAGATCAGCAGCCGTCGTACGCGGACCACGGAGAGGTCCCGTACTGGGCGTACAGGCGATTGAACGCCACGTTCTGCTGAGCGACCGACGCCTGCCCGGCCGTGCCCGAGTAACCCAGGCTCTGCCAGGTGCTGGGCAGGATGCCGTACAGGCCATCCGGGTCGGTCGGCGTGTTCGACGACTCGCGCCAGGCCAC
>JBOHCO010000029.1:0-5113 GCA_050698895.1 Streptosporangiaceae bacterium | reverse complement strand
GACCGGGACCGCGCCGGGCGCCGGGGACGCTGCCGCCGCGCCCGCCCGTGCGGGTCCGGGCCCGGACCATGCTGCGCCGCAGCAACCCCCGGCACCGGCTCAACGCCGCCCTGATCGTGTTCGCCGTGGTGCTGTCGCTGTTCGCCGGGCGGCTGATCCAGATGCAGGGCCTGCAGTGGTCCAAGTACCGGACGCTGGCCGAGCAGCGCTGGACGTCGACCATCTCGATCCCCACGCTGCGCGGCTCGATCACCACCAGCGACGGCCTGACCCTGGCCATGACCGAGCAGACCAGTCAGATCGTGGCCGATCCCCAGGAGATGAGCACCGCCGAGAAGGGCCAGGTGGCCACCGCGCTGGCCAGCCCGCTGGGCTTGTCGGCCGCCACGATCCTCGGGAAGCTCGAGCACCCGTCGTCGCCGGAGAACGAGGTGCTCGCGCAGACGGCCAGCCAGGCCACCTCACAGCGCATCATGAAGCTGGGCCTGCCGGGCATCGCGCTGGGCGGCTTCCCCACCTACGCGCGGCTGTACCCCAACGGCAACCTGGCCTCCAACCTGGTCGGCTTCACCAACGAGAACACCTCCACCGGTGACCTGACCGGCCAGGCCGGCCTGGAGCAGGAGTACAACTCGCTGCTGGCCGGCCGGGACGGCAGCGAGGAGGTGGAGACCGGCGTCAACGGCATGCCGATCGCCGGCACCGAGACCGGCCTCAAGCAGCCGGTCGCGGCCCGGAGCCTGCGGCTGACCATCCAGTCGAGCATCCAGTACGACGCCGAGCAGGCCTGCCGGCAGCGGGTCAGGCAGACCAAGGCCAAGAACTGCTCGATCGTGGTCATGCAGCCGGGCACCGGTCACATCCTGGCCATGGCCCAGTACCCGACCTTCAACCCCAGCCAGCCGATCAGCTACAACGCGACCCGCAACATCGCGGTCACCAACGTGTTCGCGCCCGGCAGCACGCTCAAGCCGCTCACCGTGGCGGCCGCGCTGGAGAAGGGCGGCCAGACCCCGATGAGCACCTACACGGTGCCGGACCAGATCGTGGTGCACGGGTTCACCTTCCACGACGCCGAGCCGCACGCGACGGCCCGGTACACCGTCGCCGGGATCCTGGCCAACTCGCTCAACGACGGGATGGTGCAGCTGGTCCAGAAGGTCACGCCGCTGCAGCAGTACGACTACCTGCGGAACTTCGGCCTCGACTCGCTGTCCGGGCTGGGCCTGCCGGGCGAGAGCCCCGGCCTGCTGGCCAGGCCGGGCACCAAGGACTACTGGAATGACGAGCCCTACGAGCTCTCGTTCGGCCAGGGCATCGGCGTGACGGCCATCCAGATGGCCAGCGTCTACGCCACCATCGCCAACGGCGGCGTCCGGGTCCAGCCCTCCATCGTGGCCGGGACCACCAGCGCCGCGGGCAAGTTCACGCCCGCGCCAGGGGCGGCCAGCCGCCGGGTCATCCAGGCCGGGACGGCCCGGGCGCTGATGACCGTGATGGCCCAGGTCCCGAAGGTCGACGCGCTGCAGGGCGAGCCCTGGGGGATCCTGTACGGCTACCCGGTGGCGTCCAAGACCGGCACCGCCCAGGTGGCCGACACCAGGCAGTGCAAGCACCACACCCTGTGCCAGTACGGATCCAGCTACATCGGCATCGCGCCTGCTCAGGACCCTAAGCTCGTGGTTGCGGTGAACGTGCAGGACCCCACCGCGAACGGCTACTACGGCGACGAGGTGGCGGGCCCGGTCTTCTACAACGTCATGAAGTTCGCACTCCAGACCATGAAGATCCCGCCCACGAAGGCCAGGCCGCCCTACATCAGGCTCATGCGCCCGTGATCGGAGGTAACCTCAGCCCGTGCCAGCGGCTCTCCGTCCCGAACGCGTCCCTGCACGCCCATTCGCGGGGCTTGCGGTGCTCCTGGGCCTGAAGACATCCGGCCAGGACGCTCTTGACGTCTTCACCGGGCGCAGCGGACCGGCCGGAGTTACCGGCATCACGCACGACTCCCGGTTCGTGCGGCCCGGCGACCTGTACGCGGCGCTGCCGGGCGCGCGGGTGCACGGCGCCCGGTTCTGCGCCGACGCCGCCGCGGCGGGCGCCGTGGCGGTGCTCACCGACGCCGACGGCCGCGAGCGCGCCGTCCAGGCCGGGCTGCCGGTGTTCGTGGTCGCCGACCCGCGCGCGCGGCTGGGCGAGGTGGCGGCCTGGATCTACGGCTACCCGTCGGAGCAGCTGCTGCTCATCGGGGTGACCGGGACCAGCGGCAAGACCACCTCGACGTTCCTGCTCGAGTCCGGCCTGCGGGCGGCGGGCTACCGGACCGGGCTGATCGGCGGCGTGGCCACCCGGATCGGCGCCCAGACGCTGCCCAGCGAGCTGACCACGCCGGAGGCCACCGACCTCCAGGCCCTGCTGGCCGTGATGGCCCAGCGCGGGGTGCGGGCCGGGGCGATGGAGGTGTCCAGCCACGCGCTGGCCCTGGGCCGGGTCGCGGGCACTCACTACGACGTCGCGGTGTTCACCAACCTGTCCCAGGACCACCTGGACTTTCACGCCAGCCTGGACGACTACTTCGCGGCCAAGGCCGAGCTGTTCACGCCCCGGTACGCCGCCGCGGGGGTGGTCAACATCGACGACCCGCGCGGCCGCGAGCTGGCCGCCGAGCCGCAGCTCCCGATCACGACGTTCTCGGCCGAGGGCCGGCTGGCCGCGGACTGGCGGGCCGTCGACGTGCGCACTGGCGCGGACGGCAGCACGTTCCGGGTCATCGGGCCCGGCGGGGTGGCGGCCGATGCCCAGGTGGCGCTGCCGGGGGCGTTCAACGTGGCCAACGCGCTGGGCGCGATCGTGGCCCTGGTGGAGGCCGGGATCGGGCTGGCCACCGCGGTGGCCGGGGTGGCGGCCTGCCCGGGCGTGCCGGGCCGCCTGGAGCGGGTCGAGGCGGGCCAGGACTTCACCGTGCTGGTGGACTACTCGCACAAGCCCGGCGCCGTGGAGGCGGTGCTCACGGGGCTGCGCCAGGTCACCCTGGGCAGCCTGACGATCGTGCTGGGCTGCGGCGGGGACCGGGATATCGGCAAGCGCCCCCTGATGGGCGCGGCGGCCGCCCGGCTGGCCGACACCGCGATCTTCACCAGCGACAACCCGCGCTCGGAGGACCCGCTGGCCATCCTGGCCCAGATGCTGGAGGGCGCGGTCGAGGTGGACATGGCCAAGCGCGGCGAGGTGATCATCCAGCCGGACCGGGCCGCGGCCATCGAGCAGGCGATCGCCACGGCCGGCAAGGGTGACGTGGTGGTCATCGCGGGGAAGGGACATGAGACCGGGCAGTACGTCGGCGGGGCGGTGATCCAGTTCGACGACCGCGAGGTCGCCGCGCAGGCGCTCGCGCGGCGCAGCCGCGCGGAGAGTACGCGGGAAGCACCGAATTTCCGGCCGACACAGTGATACCGGAGGCCCAGTGATTCCGCTGACAGTGGCGCAGCTCGCCGAGATGACCGGCGCCGCGCTCGATCAGGTACCCGACCCGGGGGCCATCGTGTCCGGGCCGGTCGTGATCGACTCGCGGGAGGCGCAGCCCGGCGCGCTGTTCGCGGCGCTGCCCGGCACCCGCGTCGACGGCCACGACTTCGCCGCCGCGGCCGTGGCCGCCGGGGCGACGGCCGTGCTGGCCAGCCGCCCGGTCGGCGGGCCCGCGCTGATCGTGAGCGACGTCCAGGCCGCGCTGGCCGACCTGGCCGCCGCGGTGGTCCGCCGCCTGCCCGGCCTGACGATCGTCGGCATCACCGGGTCCATGGGCAAGACCACGACCAAGGACCTGACCGCCCAGCTGGTCGAGACGCTGGGCCCCACGATCTCCAACCGGGGCAGCCTCAACAACGAGATCGGCCACCCGCTCACCGTGCTGCGGGTGACCGGGCCGACCAGGTACCTCATCTCCGAGCTGTCGGCTCGCGGGCCGGGCCACATCGCGGCGCTGTGCGCCATCGCCCCGCCGCGGCTGGGCGCGGTGCTGTGCGTGGCCCACGCGCACGCGGGCACGTTCGGCGGCATCGAGCAGGTGGCCAGGGCCAAGAGCGAGCTGCCCGCCGCGCTGCCCGCCGGCGATAGGGGCGGGGTGGCCGTGCTGAACGCCGACGATCCGCTGGTGCTGGCCATGACCGCGGTGACCGCGGCCCGGGTGGTCACCTTCGGCCGGTCCGCTGACGCCGACGTGCGGGCCGCCGGCGTCACCGTCGACGAGGCCGGCCGGGCCGCGTTCACGCTGGTCACCCCGGACGACTCGGCGCCGGTGCGGCTGCGGCTGCACGGCGAGCATCACGTGAGCAACGCGCTGGCCGCGGCCGCGCTGGCCCGCGAGCTGGGCCTGGGCACCGACGCCATCGCGGCCGGGCTGACGCAGGCGCAGGCCCGCAGCCGGTGGCGGATGGAGGTCACCCGGCGGCCCGACGGGGTGACGATACTCAACGACGCCTACAACGCGATCCCGGAGGGGGTGCGCGCGGCGCTGGCCACGCTGTCGGCCATGACCGACGGCGGCCGGCGGCACCGGGGCTTCGCGGTGCTCGGGTACATGACGGAGCTGGGCGACCAGGTCGATGAGTTCCTCGAGGAGGCGGGCCGGCTGGCCGCGCGGGCCGGAGTGGCCGGGCTCATCGTGGTCGGTGACCCGGCCGCGCCCATCCTCACCGGGGCCAAGGCCGTGACCGCCTGGTCGGGGGAGATGCTGCACGTGCCGGACAAGGCGGCCGCGGTGGCCGCGCTGGAGGACCGGCTGCGCGACGGCGACGTGGTACTGGTCAAGGCGTCCCACTCAATCGGGCTGGAGGACGTGGCGCTGGCCCTTACCGGCGAGCGCCCCCTCCCGCAGCAGTTTGCGACACCGCCGGGGCCCGCGCTGTGAAAACCATCATCGTGGCGGCCGGCGTGTCCATGATCCTGGCCCTGTTCGGCACGCCGCTGGCGATCAAGCTCCTGCGCCGGCGCGGCTACGGCCAGCTGATCCGCGAGGAGGGGCCGGCCGCGCACCTGACCAAGCGCGGCACGCCGACCATGGGCGGCGCGGTGTTCGTGGTCGCCACGCTGATCGGCTACCTGGTCAGCCACATGG
>JBOHCO010000028.1:0-3154 GCA_050698895.1 Streptosporangiaceae bacterium | reverse complement strand
CCTGCCGGGCGAGGCCTGGGTTAGCTTCGTGGTACGCGACGGCCAGCTTGTCCCGATCAGGGAAGACACCAAGCTGCGCGCCGGCGACGACCTTCTCGTCCTGGCCGACCCGGCCCTGCACGGCAAGTTGGTCACCGTATTCGAAAGGTCCGCGGAACGATGACCTGATCAGGCGGCGGCCGTACTGGCCATCACCCCCTCGGATGCGGAGACTCCCGGTCACGCCGCTGCCTGCGGTGCCGCTAGCGGCGCCTGGCTGATGTGTGGCTAACCTCGGCCGTCAGCTGGTACTCGCAGCTCGATCTCCCCGGCGGGCAGGCCCAGGAGCTCGGCGTCCCACCGGGCATGACCCGAGCGCCTGGTCGCCGAGCTTGAGGCCGCTGGGATCGGGCTCACCGGCGATCTGCCCGACGGGGCACTGCCATTGTTCTGGCTGCTGCACGACGGGCAGGAGCTCACCGCCGATGTCCACGTCTCCTGCCCGGGCCGGGGCGCCTACTTCCGGTCATGGAGCCCGCTGCAGCCGGTTCATTACTGCGCCAGCCCTCTGGAGCACGGGCACAGCGAGCCGTCCTATGAGCCGTCGGCGGCTGTGACCTGGCCGCGGCCCCGCATCCAGCCCGGCGCGCAGCCTGACTTACTTCTCCCGCCGGACGCGGGCCGAGCGCAGCACGTCAATCGAGATCCGGGTGACCACGGCTGACAGGAACGCGTTGGCCTGCCACGGGGAGGTCCGAACCTGGGCCATCTTCCCGAACCGGTCGTATCGGCTCGATGATCTCGCTGAACCTGCCGTCGGGGCTCATCACGATTCGCCCGGTCTCGCGTCCGTACTGGGCTTCGTTCCGCTGCCGTCGGGTCAGGCCGAGGCAGATCCGCTGGGCGAGGATGTACGCGAGCGGGGGACCGGCGAACACGGCGACCCGGAAGAACCAGGTAACCGCGTAGAGATCCAGGTGGATGTGGTAGGCGATCTGGTCGTTGGCGGACGCGGCCCACAGCAGCCCGTAGAAGGTGATTCCGGCCGCGCCCACCGCGGTCCGGGTCGCCGCGACGCGCGAGCGATCGAGGAAGTGGTGCCCACCCCTGTCGCTGGTGATCCTGCTTTCGAGCAGCGGATACGCGGCCAGGAGGGTGAAGAAAGCGCCGGGGACGATGAACCCGGGCACCAGCAGCGAGAGGGTGAGCGGATGACCGGCCACGCTAAGCTCCCAGCCTGGCATGATCCGCAGCGCGCCGTCCAGGAAGGCCATGTACCAGTCGGGCGCTGCTCCGACCGAGATCGACCCCGGCTGGTAGGGCCCATACAGCCAGATAGGGCTGATCTGGGCGAGCGTACCTAGGAGGGTGAGCAGCCCGCAGGTGGCGAAGAGCATCGCCATCGCAGCGGCCGCGCGGCCGTTCTGGAGGGACCCGTCCCGGCCGGAGCCAACCGGGCCCGGGAAGCGGGGGTGCCCGTGCCGCACCGGCCAGCGCCGCAGGACCAACAGGCCGGCCATGGCCACCGGCAGCAGCACGTGCACCCAGTAGAGGCGCGCAATGATGTGGCGGCCCGGGATGCCCCCTCCGAAGACCCAGAGCGCCAGATGGCCGCCCACTAGCGGGACCGACTCGAGCACACCCTGGAGCAACTCCAGGCTCCCGGACGACATCAGGTCGTCCGGAAGGATTGTGCCGGTCCACGCCACGGCCATGCCCAGCAGGAGCAGGGTCACCCAGATCAGCCAGTTCAGCCAGCGGGGACGGCGGAACGCGCCGGTGGAGAAGAGCCGCAGCAGTTGCAGGCAGACAGCCGCGACGAAGATCAGCGCGGCCCAGAGGTGGATCTGCCGCATCAGCAGCCCGCCGCGCACGTCGAAGCTGATATCCAGCGTCGACTTGTACGCCTCGCTCGTCCGGATGCCGTTGAGCTGGTGGTAGGAGCCGTGATAAATGATGCCTGTCATGCTCGGCTTGAAGAAAACGACGAGAAACACGCCACTGACAAGCGCCATCACGAACGAGTAGACGGCGACCTGACTGAACAGAAACGACCAGCGATCCGCCTGGCTGTACCGCAGCAGCCGGGCCGCAGGCCGCAGCAGTCCCGTGAGGGTATTCATCGTGCCCTCGGCCCGGTCCGGGCAGCCGCGCGCCGCGGCGGTGACCCTTGCTCGAGCATTTCCGCCAGGAGACCTCACGGCACGACCACCGCCGGACACCGGGCATGCCTGGCCAGCCGCCCGGGCACCGATCCGGCGAACCGGTGCGGAAACCGCTCGGCAGCGCCGATGACGATCGCGTCAGCGACGCGTTCTGCAGTGACACGGCGCAGTTCCCTGGCCGGGACGCCATGCCGGATGATCATCTCGATGCGCAGCCCGGTCAGGTCGGCGTCGGCGAGCTCCCTCCTGAGCCACTGCATCCGCTCCGTGAGCGGCACGAACGCCAAGCCGTCGCCCCGCCAGACATGCACCACCACGAGCCAGCCGTCCAGTCGTCGCGCCATCCCGGCCGCGTATGCCAGCGCGTGCCTGCTCGCGCTCGAGCCGTCGTACCCGATCAGGATCGGATGCCGGCGCTCGGCGGACCCGCTGCCCGCCGGCCTGATCCAATGGCCAGGCCGGGCACCGCGCCCGGCCCGGCCGAGATGCCGTGGGGGTGCCCCGGTGCCAGCCTGGGCGAGCGCATTGGCCTGGACGACATCTGGGTCGGGCGGAAGGGCCTCACGCCAGTCGCGCTCGCGCCGTGCCCTCGACCTCTGAATACGGACTCGCTTCACTGCCGTCTCCTCGGCCGGTCGCTGTGCCCGGCTCAGGCGATAGCGAGGGCCGGGCGCCATGGAAGTGGTTCTTCGAGGGACCGTACGAGCCCGCGCCGCGGTGCGGCGTCACCCGGAAGTGCGCATGCTGGTGGAATCTTCAGGCGAGGCACCGGGCACGACAGTGCCGCCCGGCCGCCATGCCCGCGGGTTCGACCGCGCGGGGGAGACGGCGGGTTCCTGCGGCGGTGATCACCCGCACCCGTACCGGCGGTTGGGCTGGTCGCTCGCGGCCCGCGGGCACATCTGGCCGGGCGCGATCGCGCCCGAAGGGCGGCGGCAGAACCGAGACGGTCTGCTGCGGCCGATCCCCTGACCGGCACCTGCAGCCGGGTTGCCGGCACGGTCGTGCCC
>JBOHCO010000027.1:0-1179 GCA_050698895.1 Streptosporangiaceae bacterium | reverse complement strand
GGGGATCGACTGCCACTACGCCAAGGGCGGCACGGTCATGCTGGCCCGAACCCCCGTCCAGCTCGAGCGGGCCAGAGCCGAGATCGCCGAGGCCCGCGAGTTCGGGTTGGGCGAGTCTGACCTGCGGCTGCTGACCGAGACCGAGGCCCAGGAGCTGGCCGGCGCGTCGTCCGTGCTCGGCGGCACCTACACGCCGCACTGCGCCGCGGTCCACCCGGCCCGGCTGGCCCGCGGGCTGGCCGAGGCGGTCCGCAAGCTGGGCGTCGCGGTCTACGAGCAGACGCCGGTCCGGGAGATTCACCCCGGCCGGGTGGTCACGACGTCGGGGACCGTGCGGGCCCGGTACGTGGTCCGGGCCACCGAGGGCTACACCCCGCAGCTGCCCGGCCTGGAACGGGCGCTCGCGCCGGTGTACTCGCTGATGATCGCCACCGAGCCGCTGCCCGAGGACGTCTGGGCGCAGATCGGCCTGGCCGGCAGGCCCACGTTCGGGGACCTGCGCCACCTGATCATCTACGGGCAGCGGACCGCCGACGGGCGGCTGGCCTTCGGCGGCCGGGGCGCGCCCTACCACCTGGGCTCGGCCATCCGGCCGTCCTTCGACCGGGTGCCCGCGGTGTTCGACGCGCTGCGCCGGACGCTGGGCGAGCTGTTCCCGGTCCTGGGCGAGGTGCCGGTGACGCACTGCTGGGGCGGTCCGCTGGGGGTCCCCCGCGACTGGTGCGCCTCGGTGGGCCTGGACCAGGCCAGCGGGCTGGCCTGGGCGGGCGGCTACGTGGGCGACGGGGTGTCAACGACCAACCTGTCGGGCCGGACGCTGGCCGACCTCATCACCGGCCGGGACAGCGAGCTGGTGCGGCTGCCGTGGGTCGGGCACCGGTCGCCGGCCTGGGAGCCGGAGCCGCTGCGGTGGCTGGGACTGAACGCGGGCCTGCGGGTGATGAGCGTGGCCGACCGGGAGGAACAGCGGACGGGGCGGCCGTCGCGGGCGGCGGCATTCATGGGCCGGTTCCTTGGTGAATGACTGAGCTGGGGTGGCTGCGGCCCGCTGAGCGGTGATTCGCACGCCCCGGGAAGTTGCGCTACGATCACTGCGTTCAAGCGCCGCTAGCTCAATTGGCAGAGCAGCGGACTCTTAATCCGCGGGTTCGGGGTTCAAGTCCCTGGCGGCGCACCCGT
>JBOHCO010000026.1:0-1729 GCA_050698895.1 Streptosporangiaceae bacterium | reverse complement strand
CGCCGCGGCGACCAGGTTGTCATCAGCCAGGTCCCGGTAAGCGCCGGGCAGCATGTCCGACCAGCCGCAGATCTTCCGCGCATACGACTCGGTGACCTGCCCGGCGGCCAGCGCATCAGCGACCAGGGGGTGGGCGCCCAGGCGGCGCATCCACCCGATCGCCCCCGACGCGGCCCTGGCCGTCACCCTCGTCTGCCAGGCCAGCCACGGATGCGGGCCGCCGTGACCGTCATCGGCGTAGCCGCCCTGGGCCGTGAACGCCGTCAGCACCCGCGCCCGCGCGGCGGTGTGCTGCGACCCGGCCCGCTCCAGCTCCCGCAGCAGCCGCGCCTGGGTCACGGCCGGCAGCGACGCGGCATCAGCCTGAGCCAGGTAGCCGAGCGCAGCGCGGGCCATGTCCATGGCCTCATCGACCGAGGCAAAGGAGGCCGGTGCTGACATTTCGCGGCCTCCTCACTGGCGGCGGGCAATCTTTCGATTTCATGTTCTATGATATCGGCTGCCGGCGACATTCTGGAGGGCGACCGAGGCCCGTTGCGGATGATTTTTAAGGATTTTCCGGTGGGCATGGGAGGCGGAATGGAGCGTGCGTTTGCCGACGGGGCTGGCCCGGCGGGTGGCGCTACGATCGGCCGCGTGGCGAAGCGGCCGAGTGATGTGTGGCGTGAGCGGGTCGAGGAAGAAGCCGCCGAGCTGGCCCGGGGCGAGCTTTCGCCAGACCACGCCTCGGCGGCCCACCTGTGGTCCGACCAGCTCATCGCGGGCACCGACGCGGTGCTGGCCGTGTTCGAGGAGGAGCTGGGCGCGCTGGTGGCCCCGTCCGACCGGGACCTGCTGGACGTCGTGCGGCGAGCGGTGCTGGCGCTCAACCGGGTCAATTACCGGGTCGGCGATGCGGGTCTGATTGGCATAGAGACTGAGGAACGCGACGAGCTGGGCCGGTACTTCGATGACTCACTGGCCGAGTCGGGCATCGATGTCGTGGCGCTGGCCGCTCGCAACGACATCCCGTACGGCGACGTCACCGGCGGGCGGACCTGGTAGCGAGCGCGAGGCGGGGTGGCCGGTGGCCTGGCGGATGGTGCGGATGACCTCGTCCAGGTGGTTGACCACGAACAGCTCGACCGAGCCGTCGGCCAGGTCCAGCCGCAGCCGGCTGCGCAGGCCGCCGGAGAAGGCATTGCCGTCGGGCGGCTGGCGGCTGACGCCGGCGATGTGTCCGAGAGGCGCCTGCCAGTTGCTGCCGCCGGTAATGGCGTCGACCCGGTTGGGCTCGAACATCAGCCTTTCCTGGGTCAGGTACAGCCGGCCTCCGACGGCCCGCCCGCTGGACTGCGTCCGATTCGCGGCGCGCTTCCACACGACATTCTCGGATTGGCCCAGGCCGGCCCCGCGCACCCAGACCCCCATTATCAGATCACCCTGTGAGCCATCCGTAGATATCCCCGTGGTTATGCCCGATATGCGAGACATACGGTAGCCGCAGGGCGGCGCGCGGCCGGGGCGATTGACGGTCTCGCCGGGCGGCCCCGGGGAGCGCGAGGGGCGCGCCGGGGGCTTACGCTCGGGGCGGAACCTAACCCAGGAAACAGGGCGGGCTCAGCGGGAGGCCAGATGATTCAGGTACTCGGCATCGACATCGGCGGCACGGGCATCAAGGGCGCGCCGGTGGACGTGGCGGGCGGCAAGCTGCTGGCGGACCGGCGCAAGCTGGCGACGCCGCATCCGG
>JBOHCO010000025.1:0-7859 GCA_050698895.1 Streptosporangiaceae bacterium | reverse complement strand
GTGATCGGCCTGACCCAGTCGCTGGCCAAGGAGGTCGCCGCCGACAACGTGACCGCCAACGTGGTGTGCCCCGGCGTGGTCCGCACCCCGCTGTGGGACGACCCCGACACCGGCATCCTGCGCCAGCTGGACGGCGAGAACGGCTGGCAGGCGTTCCTGGCCGGCATTCCGCTGGGCCGTCCGCAGACCGCCGAGGACATCGGGCACGCCTGCGCCTACCTGGCCTCCGACCAGGCCGCCAACATAACCGGTGAGGCCGTCAACGTCAGCGGCGGCCAGCAGATGCACTGACCCGGCAAGTACTGACCCGGCCGGCGCGGGCGCGACCCGGTCGGCGGCCGTCAGCGCCTCCGGACCGCTCAGCACATCTCGCGCTGGTCATGGAGGGGGTGAACGGCTCCGTCCAGGCGCTCGGCGTCAGCGGTCCGGCCCGGCAGGCCCGTGCCTTCGCCGAGGCGCTCCTGACCGGCCCGCCGTAGGCCGGGCTCAGTCCGGGCCGATGTCGGCGGCGGCCGCGTGGCGCAGCTGGGCGGCCATCCGCACCGGCGTGCCGGGGGCGCCGTAGCCGTCGTAGCCGCCGGCTCGGTGCACGACCTCGAAGAACAGCCGGTGGCCGAGCATGACGGTGTAGAAGTGGAAGAACTCGCCGCCGAGCTCATCCCGGTCGTACAGCACGCCATGCGCGCGCAGCTCCGCGGTGCGATGGGGGTCCAGGTCCAGGCGCGCGGCGAGGTCCTCGTAGTAGTTGGCCGGGACCGGGAGCATCGGCGTCCCGGCGGCCCGGACCGCCCGCGCGGCGGTGAAGATGTCGGCGCAGCCGAACGCCACGTGCTGCGAGGACGTCGTCTCCGGCAGGCGGCCGCCGCCGCGCAGCGGGACGTTGAGGACCAGCCGGACGCCGCCGTCCGGAGCGCGCATCGGCCGGCTGCGGACCAGGCCGTAGGGGGAGGCAACCTCGTCGCTGTCCTGCGCGCGCATGCCCAGCAGCGACTGATAGAACAGCGTCGCCTCGTCGAAGCCATCGTCGGGCTGCGACAGCGCCACGTGGTCGACGCCGGTGATCAGCGCCGGCCCGGCCGGCTCAGGCCCGGGCCGCGACTCGAAGTCCTCCAGCCAGTCCGGGCCGGGTGCCGTCCGCGCCCGGCAGAAGAACACCGCGGACCCGTCCGGCGCGGTGACGGCGGTGAGGTCGGCCTCGCCGGGCTCATGGCGGCGGGGGATGGCCGGGGCCAGCAGCGCGCGGGCCCGGCGCGCCGACCGGTCCGGGTCGTCGCTCTCCACCGCCAGGGCGGCCACGGCGGCGTCGCCGGGCGGACGGCTCCCGCCGGCCGGACCGGTGCGGTTGACCAGGACCCGCGCGGCGCCCTGCTGCCATAGCTCCACCGGCTTGGTGCGGTGCCGGCCGCGGCGGCTGAAGCCCAGGCTCCGCAACAGGCGCTCGGTCGCCTGCCCGAGCAGCCCGTCCACGGCTAGCTCGACGAACGCGTAACCCCGCAGGCTGGCCGCCGCGGGCAGGCGAGCCAGCCGCACCGGAAGCGCCGGGCCCGCGGCGCCCCCGGCCGGGTCCGGCCGGGCCAGGCCATCCTCGAGGGTGAGCAGCGAGCGCATGCCGTCCCGCGCCGTGCGATCGGCGTCGGCCTGCCGGAAGACATCGTTGAAGACCTCCAGCGACCACGGGCCCAGGTAGCCTGCCGCCAGCACGCTGGCCATGAATCCGGTCAGGTCAAAGCCGCCCTGACCGGGGAAGCAGCGGTAGTGCCGGCTCCACGGCAGCGCGTCCATGCGCAGCAGCGGCGCGTCGGCCAGCTGGAGGAAGAAGATCTTGTCGCCGGGGATGTCCCGGATCGGCCCGCAGTCGTGCCCCAGCGACATGATGTGGAAGCTGTCCAGGCACAGGCCCAGGTGCGGATGATCCGCGCGCGACACCACGTGCCAGGCGCGGGCATAGCTGCTGATGTGGCGGCCCCAGGCCAGCGCCTCGAACGCGACGCGCAGCCCGTGCGCGCTGGCCCGCTCGGCGAGCTGGCGCAGCTGGTCCGCGGTGCTGGCGTCGTCATCGGCGGCGCCCGGCGAGACGCTGGAGCAGACCAGCAGGGTGCCGGCGCCGAGCGCGGTCATGACCGCGAACTTGCGCTCGGCCCGGCGCAGGCTCGCGGCCAGCCGGTCCGGGAGGGTCGTCTCGAAGTCGCGGAATGGCTGGTAGAGCAGGATCTCCAGGCCCAGGTCGGCGGCCAGCAGCCGGATGTCCGACGGGCTCAGCGGGCAGGCGATGAGGTCGTTCTCGAAGATCTCCACCCCGTCGAAGCCGGCCCGGGCCGCGGCCGAGAGCTTATCCTCGAGCGTGCCGCTGAGCGATACGGTCGCGATGGAGCGCCGGATGGCCGGCTGCGTGCCGCCGGTGCCCGCGGCCCCGGCCAGGTCTGGTGCGGTCATGTGCCGCCTCCCTGCCGCGCCCGCCTGTGCTGCAGGACCGACGCTTAGGTGATGATGTACGGTCTAGTTAGTTCATATGGAGATGAGGGCTGACTGTGCGCGCGTTCCGGCGCTGGTGCCGGGAGCCTGGCTACGGTGGTGCCATGGCCGCAGCTCCCGGCGTGCAGGAGGAATCTCATGGCCGCACCCGCCCCTGAGCGGCGCCGGGACGCCGACCGGACGCGCAACGACATCCTGGAGGTGGCCGACCGCGAGTTCGCCGACCACGGGTACAGCGGCGCCCGGGTCGACGAGATCGCCGCGCGGACCCGCACCACCAAGCGGATGATCTACTACTACTTCGGTAGCAAGCAGCAGCTCTACCAGGCTGTGCTGGAGCGCGCCTACTCGCAGATCCGGCAGGCCGAGCAGGACGTCAGCATCGACCAGGCCGACCCCGTCGCCGCGATCCGGAGCCTGGCCGAGGTCACCTTCGACCATCACGAGTCGCACCCCGACTTCATCCGGCTGGTCACCATCGAGAACATCCACCGCGGCGAGCACATCAGCCGGTCGGCCGAGATCGTCATGGTCAACTCGCCCGCCATCGAGCTGATCACCAGGATCCTCAAGCGCGGGCACGCGGAGGGAGCGTTCCGCCGCCCGGCGGACGCCGTCGACGTGCACATGATGATCAGCGGCTTCTGCTTCTTCCGGGTGGCCAACCGGCATACCTTCGGGGCCATCTTCGGCCGGGACCTGACCGACCCGGCGCTGCGGGACCGGTACCGGACCATGGTCGGCGACATGATCGTCTCCTATCTGACCTCGGCCGGGTCATGACCCGCCGCCCTCGGTGCCGCTGACGCGGATCCACGTCTTGCCCGGTGCCTCGCGGGCCTCCCGCATGGCCGCCTCGGCCTCGGCCAGCGGGTAGCAGGCCCGCAGCACCTGGCCGGGCGAGGGCACGCCCGCGGCGAGCGTGCCGGCGAAGTCGCCGGGGTGGTCGTAGATGAGCGACCCGCGCAGGGTCAGCTGGCGGCGGACCACCCGGCCGGTGTTCACCTCGGCCAGCGGGCGGCCCATGCCGATCAGCATGACGGTCGCGCCGCGCCCGGCCCGCCGGGTCGCCTCATCCAGCCCGGCCCCGGTGCCCGAGGTCTCGTAGACCACGGTGCAGTCGCGGTCGTCCGGGCCGGCCTCGCGCGCGCCCAGTTCCACCGCCCGCCGCCGCCGTCCCTCGTGCGGCTCCAGCACCAGCGGGGTGATCCCGCGGGCGACCAGGGCCAGGGTCAGCAGGGCGCCCTGCGAGCCGGCCCCGACGACCAGGCAGCGGCTGTCCGGCGTCGCGCCGCTGCGCCGGATGGCGGCCAGCGCCACGGTCAGCGGCTCCGCGCACACCGCGTCGGTGTCGGCCCAGGCGCCGGGCACCGGCCATGCGTAGGGCGCGGGCACTGCCACCTGCTCGGCGAGCATGCCGGGGCTGGTGAACCCGACGGCGATCCGGTCCGGGCACATGGACGTGAGCCCCGACCGGCAGGCCGGGCAGCGCCGGCACGGGAAGTTGGGCTCGATGACCACGCGCTCGCCGACCCGGGCCGGGGCGACGCCCGCCCCGGTCGCGACCACCTCGCCGAACGCCTCGTGCCCGGGCACCCAGGGCGCGGCGGGCGGGCGGCGCTGGCCGGACAGCAGCTCCAGGTCGGAACCGCAGATGCCCACGCCAAGCACCCGCACCACGACCTGGCCGGAACCCGCACGGGGCTCCGGCCAGCCGTCCACGACGTCCAGCGACCAGGGGTTGTTACCTAGGACGACTGCGCGCACCGACAAGCCCCCAGCGAGTTGGTCACAGGATTCACGGGATTCACGGGATTCACGGGATGTAGAAGTACTTGACGAAGCCGGGCAGCTTCGCGTCCTGGCTGGTGATCAGCACGTCGGGAAGCTGCACCGAGCTGGTGATGCCGCCGGTGCGGCCGGTGATCTTGTCGTAGGCGAACTGCGCGGCGTCCGCGCCCTCCTGCGCGGCCGGCTGGGCCACCGTGGCGTTGATCCCGCCCGACTTCAGCAGGCCCACCTCGGTCGGGCTGGCGTCAAACCCCACGTTGATGACCTTGCCGGTCAGGCTCAGGGCCTTCAGCGCCGCGGCCACGCCCTCGGCGTTCGGTTCCGCGCTGCCGAAGAACGCCCTGACTCCCGGGTGCGCGGACAGGATGGCGCGCGCGGTGGTCTCGCTGGAACTCGTGGCCTGGGCCGTGTACTGCACCGGCAGCACCGTGATGTGCGGGAAGGCCGCCTTCATCTCCTTGGCGAAGGACTGGATCCGCTCCACCTGCGTGGTGGCGGTCGGTGACAGGCTCATCAGCGCGACCTGGCCCTTGCCGCCGAGCGCCTTGCCCACGTACTGGGCCGCGGCCTTCCCGCCCGAGTCGTTGTTGGTGGTGATCGCGCTGGTGATCTTCGAGGTGTCCGACAGCCCGGTGTCCACCGTGATCACGGGAATGCCAGCGTTCAGGCAGGTATTGATGGCCGGGGCCATCGCCGTCGGGTCGGTGGGCGAGACGATCAGGACGTTCGGGTGCTTGGTGCAGACGGCGTCCACGATCGGGGTCTGGGCCGAGGGCGCGAAGTCAGCGGAGCCCTGGTAGATCACGCTCATGCCCAGCGCCTTGGCCTTGGCCCGCATCCCGGACAGCAACGTGTCGTAGAACGCGACGCCGGTGGCGCCGGGGACATAGGCAATGGTGTAGTGCTTCGCCCGGCTGGCGGGCGAGGATGAGTGACCGCCGGCCGAGCCGGCGGTGGCCGAGGAGCACGCCGCCGCGGCGACGGTGATCACGGCCAGGCAGGGCAGCAGCGCCCGGAGGCGGGCCGACTGGGCTGATACCACGGTTCCTCCTAGACAGTTGTTAATTCCTTCGGGCCTTGCGGTTGCGGAGCTGATCGATGTAGACGGCGGCGATGAGGATCGCGCCCACCGCCACCTCCTGCCAGAACGGCGGGACGTTGACGAGGATGAGCCCGGTGAGCAGGACGGCGATGATGCCGGTCCCGATCACCGAGCCGATGACGGTGCCCCGGCCGCCGAACAGGCTGGCGCCGCCGATGACCACCGCGGCGATGGCGTTGAGGTTGTCGGTGGCGCCGGAGGCCGGTGAGCCTGCGCCCAGCCGGGCCATCACCAGCACGGCCGCGACCCCGGCGAGCGTCCCGGACAGCAGATAGATCTTCAGCAGGTACCGCCGGTAGCCGATCCCGGCCCGGATCACCGCCTCCCGGCTGTCCCCGATGCTCAGCGCGTAGGCGCCGAACCGGGTCCGGGCCAGCAGCACGCCGCACCAGATCGTGATCACCGCGGTGATCAGCACGGGGACCGGGATCCACCCGCCGACGTTGGTGTTGCCGAAGGTGGTGACCGACGCCGGGATGGCCGAGATCTCCTGGCCGTTGTTGAGCAGGTAGCCCAGGCCGGTCGCGATGCCGAGCGTGCCCAGGGTGACCACGAACGGCGGGACCCCGGCCCAGGCCACCAGCACGCCGTTGAGCACGCCGAAGGCCGCGCCGGCCGCGATCGCGCACCCGAAGCCCAGGGCCACCGGGCCTGCCGCCGCGCCGTGCGCGCCCGCGAACCCGTGCATCATCACCCAGGCCCCCGCGGTCCCGGCGAAGCCCAGCACCGCGCCGACCGACAGGTCGATGCCGCCCGTGCAGATCACGAACGTCTCGCCCACGGCGAGCAGCAGCACCTCGGTCGCGGTGCTCGAGGTGTTCAGCCAGTTGGCCCGGGTCAGGAAGTACGGCGAGCCGACGCTGAACGCGATCACCAGCGCGACCAGGACACCGCCGATCCACAGGTCGCGCATCGCGGCCCGGCCGCGCAGCCAGACGGCCCGCTGCCACGCCGTGCCGAGCCCCTCGGCGCGCAGGCGCTCGCCGGCCACTAGCGGTCTCCGCGGCGGGCCGTCCGGGCGCCGGTGATGTAGCCGACCAGGTTGTCGCTGGTCAGCTCGTCACCGGTCAGCATCGCGGCGACCACCCCCAGTCGCAGCACCACCACGCGGTCGCACACGGCCAGCACGTCCGGCATCTGATGCGAGATGAGCAGCACCGCGATGCCCTCGTCCCGGACCCGGCGGATCAGGTCGAGCACCTGCTGCTGCTGTTCCACCCCCAGCGCGCTGGTCGGCTCGTCCAGCAGCAGCACCTTGCCCGTCCACGCGGCCGCCCTGGCGATGGCCAGCGCCTGCCGCTGCCCGCCCGACAGGGCGCGGGCCGGCAGGTGGACGTCCGGGATGCGCGTCCGCAGCCGGGCCAGCTCGCTCTGGGTGTGCTCGGCCATGGCCTTGCGGTCCAGCCAGCCGGCGCGCCGGGCCAGCCAGTTCCCGCACAGCTGCTCGCGGCCGAGGAAGAAGTTGGCCACCACGTCGCGCTGGCCCGCCAGCGCCAGGTCCTGGTACACCGTCGCGATCCCGGCGTCGCGGGCCGCGCCCGGGCTGGGGAAGGTGACGGGCTGCCCGTCCAGCAGCACCTGCCCGGCGGACGGGAACGTCGCGCCGGACAAGATCTTCGCCACCGTGGACTTGCCCGCGCCGTTGTCACCCACCAGGCCGAGCACTTCGCCCGCGTCCACGTGCAGGCTCACGCCGCGCAAGGCCTCGACGCCGCCGTAGTGCTTGGCGAGGTCACGGGCCGCTAGCCGGGGAGGCATGGGCAGCTCCAGTCTCGGGCATCGCTGTCCATCTAGCTATGAACTAACTCGATAGTTCATTATTGATACAGGAACGATCCCCGGCTGTAAACGGTGTAGCTGGATCTGCGGACAAGTCAGGACACAATCCGACGCTCGAGCGCGGCCAACCACGTCGTTCTAGCGACGTGGTTGGCCCTCTCACGTCGCTGGCCGCCCTCGCGCGGGAACGGCCTCGCCGCGGGCCATTGATCTTGGCTCGGGACGGGTGGGATAGGTGAGGCGAACGCGTCTGATGCGGCGGACCACCTGAGGCGCCCGAGTCTGATAACAGCAAGAAGCGTCGGCGCACGATCGGCCCCAGGCTGGGCCGGGCTCCGGGTTCTGACTACCATTGCCGTAGCCGGGCCGGGGTGGCCGGGCCGGCGAGGGGAGTAGGCGGCGTTGGCCGCAGGGCTGACGACGCGCAGCGCGTGACCGGGCATGCTCGGCCCCATGGTGCTGACCGAGCCTGTCGTAACCGAGCATGTTCTGACCGAGGATGTCGTGACGGCTCCGCCGACGCTGGTGCGCCCGCCCCGGCGGCGGGGGCCGGTGCCGCTGCTGTTCCTGATCGCGGACACCGGCGGCGGGCACCGCAGCGCGGCGCGGGCGGTGGGGGAGGCGCTGGAGCAGCGGTACCCGGGCCGGTTCGCCCCGATGCTGTGCGACCCGCTGGGCGGACCCGGCTCGGCGTGGCCGCTGCGCCTGGTGACGG
>JBOHCO010000024.1:0-5701 GCA_050698895.1 Streptosporangiaceae bacterium | reverse complement strand
GGGCAGGGCCACGCCGGCCGCCGCGGGCGGCGCGAGCAGGCGCCACAGCCGGGCCGCGGGCAGCGGCGACAGGTCGGGCCGCAGCAGCGCGGTGGACCCGGCCTGCCGGGCGTCGATGGCCAGCAGCGTCCCGCGGGAGCCGCCCTGCTCGCTGACCGGCATGGCCGCGGTCACGCCCCGAGCCTGGCCGATCGCCCCGGCCTGAGCCATCGACAGGGGCCCGGCGGTGTTCACCCGGACATCGGCGCCGGCCGCGAACGCGGCCTGGTCGTGGGCGGACTGCCGCCAGCTCTGGTACTGGGCCAGGGTCAGCGTGCCGGTGGCCACGGCCAGCACCGCCAGCAGCACCGGGCCGCTCTGGGTGACCGCGCGCCGGCTGATTTCCCAGCTGGCCAGCGCGCCGCCGAGCCGCCGGCTCCGGGCCACCAGCCGCTCCAGCAGCCGGGCCACCACCGGCAGCAGGCGCAGCAGCACCAGGCTGGCGGCGGCCAGGGCCAGCGCCGGCGCGGCGGTGAGCACGGGATCCAGGCCCAGCCCGCCGGCGGGCAGGCGGGCCACGGCCGAGTAGCTGCGCAGCTCCCGCAGCGCGATCAGGGCCAGCACGATGAGCGCGACGTCGGCGCCGGAGCGGGCGATGCCGGCCACGGTGGCCTGCCGGCCGCGCCGGACCGCGTCCGCGCCGGGCGAGGCCGGCCGCAGCGCTGGCCAGACCGCGATGACCAGGCACAGCACCAGCATCAGCGCGACCGCCAGCCAGACGCTGGCCGGGAAGCCGGCCAGCACGAGCCGGTCGGCTCGCAGCGCCCCGGCCTGGCCCAGCAGGGCGGCCAGCCGGGTGCCCGCCACCGCGCCCGCCGCGGCGGCCACCGCGGCCAGCACCAGCGTCTCGGTCAGGGTGATCCCGGCCAGCTGCCAGCTCGTCGCGCCCCGGGAGCTGAGCAGGGCGTTCTCGGCGCTGCGGTGGCTGGTCAGCAGCCGGCTGACCAGGATCAGCGCGGCGGCGGCCAGCAGCAGCAGCTGCAGGGCGCTGATCACCAGCAGGGACCGGGCCACCGCCAGGGCGCGGTTCAGGCCGGCCAGCAGGGCGGGCAGGCCCGTGGACACCTGGAGCCCGCCCAGCCGGACCGTGTCCTGCAGGTACCTGGCCTCGTAGCTGATCCGCGCGCCGAGGTCGGAGATCTGGCTGCCCTGGATCCGGGCCGGCTCCAGCGCGGCCGCCCAGGACGCCTCGCCCACGGTCAGGCCGCCAGGCCCGAACGCCGCCGGGCTGACCACGAACGGGCCGTAGGTGACGTAGCCGGGCGCGGTGCTGATCCCCGAGGTGCCGACCTGGTCCAGGCCCCAGTACGTCGAGGCCGGGTCCCGCAGCGCGAACACGCCGGTCACTCGCAGGCTCCCCCGGCGGCCGTTGTCCCGGTCGCGCACCGCGACCACGTCGCCGGGCTTCAGGCCGAGCTGGGCCGCGGCGACGGCGGGCACCGCGACCGGCACCGGCTGGCCCGGCACGGGCGAGCCGGGCCAGGCCCCGGACACCAGCGTGGCGTGCTGGCGGACGTGGGTCGGCGCGGCCGCCTCGGCCAGCGGGATGACCCGGCTGCCGGCGGCGCGGGGCAGGCCCAGCGGGTTCGACCACAGGGCGCTGTCGAGGTGGTAAGGCGCCGAGCCGAAGGCCGACGCCAGCGCGCCCCGGACGGCCGACTGGTCGGCGGCGGCGACGCTCGCGTCCACCGCGCCGCTGATCACGACGCCGGTCTGCCCCGAGGCCGCGGTCAGCTGGCGGCGGGCCGCCTGCGGGAGGACCTGGGCATTGAAGCTGGCCAGCGCGGCCAGCAGCGCGGCGGCGACGAACACGGTGACCATGAAGGCGGCCAGCAGCAGCCAGGCCGACGCCATGCGGCGGAGCAGGAACGGCGCCCGCACTCCCCGCATGAAACCTGTGCCCCCTCGCAGCGGCCGTCCTGAATGCTCCGGTGCCCGTCGTGGTCCTGCTGGCAGGCTATGGCGGCCACCCGGGGATTACGACAACCCAGGGCATATGGTTATGCGACCGTTGGGCTTTCGTTGCGAAAACACGAGCGAGGGCCCGGCCTTATCAGCCCCGGCGGCGGTAGAGCCGCAGGTCGGGCAGTCCGGGCACCCGCATGAAGTGGGCGTGGAAGTAGCCCTGCAGATCCGGCGTCCAGGGGATCCGCTTGTAGGCGTGGACCGAGAGCCAGATGAACTGCGCGCGGGCGAACGCCGAGTGCCACAGCGCGGCCACGGACGGCACCTGGGCGGCGCCGGTCCCGGTGTTCAGGCCGTGAGACAGGGCGTAGTTGACCCCGGTGCCGTCGTCGATTTCCGGGCAGTCGCGCACGGAGGTGACGAACCGGTCGGCCAGCACCGCGTAGGACACCTCGTCGGCGAGCACGCAGGCGCCGGGCGGGATGACCCGGCGGGCCGCGGCCAGCTGCGCCGGGGTCACGCTGGCCGACACCGAGGTCTCGTAGTGGAACTGGACCACCCCGGCCGCCAGCAGGAGCACCACCGCCACCGCGACCGGGCCCGACCGCGCCGCCGCCGCCAGCCGCGGGGGCCCGGCGCTGGCCGCCTGCACGACCCGGGCCGCGGTCAGCCCGACCGCCATGGCCAGGAACGGCACCAGGAAGCCGACGAAGTGGTAGTGGAACTGCGGCGGCCACAGGAAGATCAGCCCCATCAGGCCGCCGGTCACCGCGACGTACCAGTCCAGCGCGGGCGGCGGCTGGTCCAGCCGGGACCAGGCGGCCACGCTGCCCAGCGCCACGAAGCCGCACGCCAGCGCGGTGACCAGCAGCACCAGCAGGGCCGGCGGATGGGCGAAGTCCGACAGCCCGGCCATCAGCCGGATCCGGTACAGCGAGTAGACGCTGGTCGCGTTCAGGCGGCTGCCCACCTGGGCGCTGATCACGCTGCGGTAGAAGCTGCCCGGCGCCAGGGCCAGGAACGGCAGCGTCGGCACGGCGAACCCCGCCGCGACCCCCGCCGCGAAGGCCACGGCCCGCCTCCTCTGGCGGACAGTTAGCACCAGCAGCACCAGCACCGGCACGATCGCCCACGCCTCGACCACCCCGGCGAAGCCGAACGCCACCCCGGCCCACACCACCCGCCTGCGGCCCGAGGCCAGGCGGTCGCCGTCAAACAGGGCCAGCGCGCCGATCAGGCAGAACAGCACCAGCCACGGCTCCACGAGCACCGTGTGGGCGGCGAAGATGGCGTCCGGGTGGACGGCGCAGATCCCGCAGGCGACGATCACGGCCAGCCGGCCGCGGTGGCGGACCAGCAGCCCGGCCAGCGCGATGCTGGCCGTGCCGGCCAGCATGGTGAGGATCCGGCCGATGGCCAGCCCCCAGGCCGTCCCGGTCACCTTGGCCAGCAGCGCCGCGGGCACCATCAGCAGCGTGATGCCGGGCGGCTGCACGAACACGAAGTCCCGGTACGGCAGCTGGCCCTGGGCCAGGCGGATGGCGCTGCCGAAGTAAGAGCCGTCGTCGTACTCGGTGACCCCCATCAGGTAGCCGGGCCGCAGCAGGCAGTACACCCGCAGCCCGAGCCCGAGCGCGGACAGCGCGATGATCAGCGCCGCCGGCGTGATCCGCTCCGTCCGGGCCCGCGCGCCTACCCAGGTGCCCCGCAGCTCCGGAGTGACCTGCACACCAGCCAATGAACTCTCCCCGTAGGTAACTGACTACCGTCAGTTACCGTAGGGCGTGATCAGCAGCCAGGACGGGCGATTGACAACAGTTCCGGTGCTGTCACCGAGCTTCCCGTTCCGTAGGTATTGCCCGGCTAAGCCCGGCGCCGGGCCGGGCGGCGCTGGCCGCCGCGCCGGCCGACGGCTGGCCCCGCCGGGAGCGGGTCGCGGCCAGGTAGGCGACGCAGCCGAGGACCACCACCAGCATCGTCAGCTCGGTGGTGTGGATCCCGAGCAGCCGCGGCGCGAAGTCGATGCGCAGCACCTCGATGGTGAACCGGCCGGCCCCGTACAGCGCGCCGTAGACGGCGAACGCCCGGTCGCCGGTGAGCATGAAGCGCCGGATGCAGTAGGCCACCGCGACCGCCACCAGCAGGTCCCACAGCGACTCGTACAGCACCAGCGGCTGGAAGGTGGCGAAGCTCTCGTAGCCGTTGACCCGGTGCTCGGGGCTGATGGCCACTGCCCAGGGCAGGGCGGACGGCCCGCCGTAGAGCCGCTGGCTGAACCAGTTGCCCCAGGTCGCGATGGCCTGGGCCACGGCGGCGGCGGGCGCGGCGGCCAGCGCCATGGGCCCGATCGAGTACCCGGACCGGCGGCAGTAGGCCCAGGCGCCGATGGCCGCGGCCCCGACCATGCCCGTGCTGCCCAGGCCGCCGTCCCAGATCCGGAACACCGACACCCAGTCCCGGCCCGCCCCGAAGTAGGCCGGGTAGTCGGTGAGCACCGCGTACAGCCGGGCGCCGACGATCCCGGCCGGCACGGCCACCGTGGCCACGTCCCAGATCATGCCCCGCGGGCCGCCCATGTGCCGGTACCGGCGGTCGGTCAGCCACAGCCCCACGACCACGCCCAGGATCGCGGTCAGCGCGAAGCCCCGGAGCGGCAGCGGGCCCAGGTGCCACAGTCCGCGCCCGGGGCTCGGGAGGTAGGCCACCGGCATGTTCTGTGACGTTACCCGCAGGTCTAGCGCAGTGGCACGGCAGTGGGCTCAATGGTCGCCGGCAGCGTCGCGCCGCCGCCCAGGTAGGCGTCCGCGGCGGCGGCGGCCGACCGGCCCTCGGCGATGGCCCAGACGATCAGCGACTGGCCGCGGCCCATGTCCCCGGCCACGAACACGCCGGGCACCGAGGTGGCGTAGCCGCCGTCGCGGGCCACGTTGCCGCGGGCGTCGAACTCCACGCCCAGCTCGCTGACCAGCCGGCCGCGCTGCGCCCCGGTGAACCCCATGGCCAGCAGCACCAGGTCACAGGGCAGCTCGCGCTCGGTGCCGGGGACCGGCGCGAACGACCGCCCGGCCGGCTCCACCTCGGTCAGCCGCAGCGCCCGCACCCGGCCCGCCGCGTCGCCGGCGAACTCCGTCGTCGACACCGCGTAGACCCGCTCGCCGCCCTCCTCGTGGGCGCTCGTCACCCGGTAGATCATCGGGTAGGTCGGCCAGGGCTGGCCCGTCGGCCGGCCCTCCGGCGGCCGGGGCATGATCTCCAGCTGGGTCACCGACGCCGCGCCCTGCCGCAGCGCGGTGCCCAGACAGTCTGCCCCCGTATCCCCGCCGCCGATGATCACCACATGCCGGCCCCGCGCGCTGATGCTCGGCTCGCCACCGTGCTCGGCGGCTACGACCCGGTTGGCCAGCGGCAGGTAGTCCATGGCCTGGTGCACGCCGGCCAATTCCGCGCCCGGCACCGGCAGCCCGCGGGCCACGGTGGCCCCGCAGGCCAGCACGATCGCGTCGTGCCCGGCCCGCAGCTCGGCCGCGGTGACCTGGTCGCCGGCGCTGATGCCGCAGCGGAACTCGGTGCCCTCGGCCAGCATCTGCACCAGCCGCCGGTCCAGGTGGCGCTTCTCCATCTTGAACTCCGGGATGCCGTAGCGCAGCAGCCCGCCGGGCGCGTCGGCCCGCTCGAAGACGGTGACGTGGTGGCCGGCCCTGGTCAGCTGCTGGGCCGCGGCCAGCCCGGCCGGGCCGGAGCCCACCACCGCGACCTT
>JBOHCO010000023.1:0-8769 GCA_050698895.1 Streptosporangiaceae bacterium | reverse complement strand
ACGACGGGTGACCGGCCGCGTCACCCGGTGCGGGTGACGCGGACTACGGTGCGAGCATGGCCGATTCCGCCGATCGGGCCTGGACCGGCTCGATGCCCGACGTCTACGAGCGCTGCCTGGCCGGGGCCGTATTCGAACCGCCCGCCGCCGACCTGGCCCGGCGTGCCGCAGCGGACAGCCCGGCGGCGATCCTCGAGCTAGCGGCGGGGACCGGCACGCTGACCCGCCAGCTCACCAGGCGGCTGCCCGGCGCGCAGGTCACGGCCACCGACCTCAATCCGGCCATGGTCAGCTACGGCGCGCAGCGCGTGCCGCAGGCAGCATGGCAGCAGGCCGACGCGCTGTCGCTGCCCTTCGAGGACGACCAGTTCGACCTGGTGATCTGCCAGTTCGGCGTGATGTTCTTCGGTGCCAAGCCGACGGCGTTCAGCGAGGTCGCCCGAGTGCTGCGGCCGGACGGCCGGTTCTTGTTCAGTACCTGGGATGTGATTGAGCGCAATGACTTCGCGGCGGCGCTGGCCGCGGCCATCGACGCCACGTTCCCGGCTGATCCGCCGACGTTCGTGACCAGGGTTCCCCATGGCTACGCTGACCTGGCGGCCGTCGCTGCTGATCTGCGCGCGGCGGGCCTGGAGCCGGCGGAGCAGTCGACCGTCGTCATGACGGGTCACGCCGACTCCGCCGCTCAGCTGGCCACGGGCTTCTGCTCGGGCACTCCGCTGCGGATGGCCATCGAGGCCAGGGGCCCTCTCCAGCCCGCCGTCGAGGCCATCGCGGCGCAGATGACCTCTCGGCTCGGCCCGGGCCCGGTCACGGGGCGGCTGACCGCTCACGTGGTCGTGGCCCGGAGCGCCGGCCTGCCGGGGCCCGGATCTGGGTCCTGACCGGCCCCGGGCGGCCGGGGCCAGTTACGGATGATGTTTAACGGTCGCCTAGTGGCCGGCGATCTGGCCCCCGTCGACGTGCACGACCTCACCGGTGATGTACGGGGATGCCTCCAGGAACAGGATGGCGCCGACGACGTCGCTGACCTGGCCGACCCGGCCGAGGGGCACCCCGTCGCCCAGCCCGTCGTAGCTTTCCGGCGGGTGAATCGGCGTCTGGATGATGCCGGGCGAGACGGCGTTGCACCGAATCCCGCGCCGGGCGTACTCGATGGCCAGCGACCTGGTCGCCGCGGCCAGGCCGCCCTTGGTCAGCGCGGCCAGCACCGAGGGCGAATCGGAGTCCGCGTAGTCGGCGACGGTGGCGCTGATGTTGACGATGTGGCCGCCGCCGCCCTTGACCAGCTCGGGGATGACCCGCTGGGTCATCGAGAAGAACCCGCCCAGGTTGACGCTGGTTACCAGCGCGTAGTCGGCGGAGGTGTAGTCGGTGAACGGCTTGGAGAGGAAGATGCCGGCGTTGTTGACCAGGGTGTCGATCCGCCCGAAGCGGCCGAGCGCCTGGCTGACGATCTGCTCGGCGGTGGCGGGATCGGCCACGTCCCCGGCCACGGTGAGCACGTCCGGGTCATCCGACGGCTGGATCTTGAGTGAGTTGGCCACCACGGCCCAGCCCTGGCCGCGGTATCCGGCCACCAGGCCCGCGCCGATGCCCTGGGAGCCGCCGGTGATGATGGCCACCCGCTGTTCACGCTCTGCCATGGTTGGGGCCTGCCCACGCCGGGGAGACAGCCAAACGCTGCGGCCCGGATCGGCCGGACGAGCCGCGCGCTGGCCGGGGAAAAACAGCATCTCGCCGAGAAAGGGCATAAACGGCGATTAGCCCTGAAGCAGCGCCCAGACGACCTTTCCGGCCTGCCCGTCCGACGCGCAGCAGCCCCACTGTGCGCTGAGGGTCTCGACCAGCAGCAGCCCGCGGCCGGCCTCGGCCTCCAGGCCCTCGTCCTGGCAGACGGGATGGTGACGGTCACCGTCCCACACCTGGATCACGACGCTGGCCCGGTTCGAGGTCAGCCAGAACCGGATCTGCGGCGCCGATGGCGCCGGCGCGGTCTCTCCGGGCTGAGGCGCGATCAGGGCCGCTGCGCGCACGGCGTTCGTGACCAGCTCGGAGACCAGGAGCTCTACGGTGTCGGCCAGGGCCTCCAGGTCCCACGCGCGCAGGATGTTCCTGGCGTGCAGCCGCGCGGACCGCGCGGACACGGGGAGTGCCGGCAGCTCAAGGTAGCTGCACAGGGGCCAGTCCCGCGCCTCTGGCCGGTCAAGGCCAGGCGGGAGCCCGAGCTCGGCGGACGGCCAGAGCTCCTCGCGGGCGTAGACAGCAGATGGCCCGCGGAGCGTGTCGGTCCCAGGGACGGTCATTGCCGCGGGAAGCCCTCCGATCGGCTCAAAGCGGGAAGCCGCGACAGCGGCGACCTCGCCGGCTGGGCGGGAACGGCATCGGTCACACTGCCAGAAAAGGCTCACGAGATACCGTCAGAACGGCCGCTATCGCTCACTGATGGCTCACCGCGCCGGGTACGCTGCGGTCGTGCCCGCGGTACGACCGCGATCCGCTGGCACCGCCATCACGGCGTGCAGATGGCCGGGAAGAGGTGCTGGGCGTGGACTTCGGCCTGCTGGGGCCGCTGGTAGTACGTGACGGCACGCGACAGGTGCCCGTCTCGGCACCGCAGCAGCGCGTGCTGCTGGCGGCGCTGCTGCTGAGCGCCGGGCGGGTGGTCAGCCTGGACGACCTGGCCGAGATGCTGTGGGAGGGCCAGCCGCCGAGCGGGGCCCGCGGCGCGCTGCACAGCGGGGTTCAGCGCCTGCGCTCGACGCTGGGCCCGCGGGGCGCCGACCTGATCGAGACACGGCCGCCTGGTTACCTCATCCGACTGGACGACAGCGAGCTTGACGTCCACCAGTTCAGCGTGCTCGCCGCGCGCGGCCACGCGGCGGCCGACGCCGACACCTGGGCACTGGCGGCTGACCTGTTGCGCGAGGCGCTCGGATGGTGGCGCGGCGAGCCGCTGGCCGACGTGCCCTCACGGCTGCTGCACGACCGGGAGGTCCGCCCGATCGAGGATCAGCGGCTCCAGGCGCTGGTCGCGCGGATCGACTGCGACCTGCACCTGGGCCGGCACGGTGAGGTCGTCGCGGAACTGCGCCAGCTGGTCAGGGCGCACCCGCTGCAGGAACAGTTCCACGCCCAGCTGATGCTGGGCCTGTACCGCAACGGCCGGCAGGCCGAAGCCCTCGCCGCCTACCAGGACGTGCGGCGGATCCTGGCCGACGAGCTGGGCCTCGATCCCGGTCCTGAGCTCAGGCTCATGCACCAGCGCATCCTGGCCGCCGACGGTGAGCTCCTGATCGCGGCGGGCGGGGCGTCATCGGCGGCGCCAGCGACGCTCAGCCTGGACGGGCCGGAGCGCGCCGCCCCGGTTCGGGACGCCCCCGACGGCGGCATCTCGGACGGCGGTGTCTCCGACCGTGCCGCCCCGGATCCCCGCGCTCCGGCGACCGCGCGGGAGGACGTGATTCCCCGGCTCCTGCCGATGGCCACGCGGCATTTCGCGGGCCGGGCCGTGGCGCTCGGGGAACTCGCCGCGCTGGCCGACGAGGCGAGCCGCGCGACCGTCATCGCGGTCATCGCCGGGACCGCCGGGGTCGGCAAGACCTCGCTGGCCCTGCACTTCGCGCACCGGGTCGCCGCGCGGTTCCCGGACGGGCAGCTTTACGTCAACCTGCGCGGCTTTGATCCGGCCGGGGCGCCGATGGCTCCGGCCGAGGCCGTCCGGCTTTTCCTGGACGCCCTGGCCGTGCCGGCGGCCCGGATTCCCGTCGGCCTGGACGCGCAGTCGGGCCTGTACCGCAGCCTTCTGGCCGGCCGGCGGGTGCTGGTGCTGCTGGACAACGCCCGAGACGTCGACCAGGTCCGCCCGCTGCTGCCGGCCGGGTCCGGCAGCCTGGTGATCGTGACCAGCCGCAAGCAGCTCACCAGCCTGGTGGCCGGCGAGGGCGCGCTCCCGCTGACCCTGGATGTGCTCGGCGATACCGAGGCGCAGGAACTGCTGACCCGCCGCCTGGGCCCGCTGCGCGTCGCCGACGATCCCGGTGCCGCGGATGACCTGATCAAGCTCTGCGCGCAGCTGCCCCTGGCGCTGAGCATCGCCGCCGCTCGCACGGCCAGCCAGCCCGGCCTGTCACTGGCCGCGCTGACCGCTGACCTGCGCGATGCTCGCGGACGGCTGGACGCGCTGGACGCCGGGCACTCGGCCGCGAACGTCCGCGCCGTCATGTCGTGGTCCTACCAGCAGCTCGACGCCGAGGCGGCGCGGCTGTTCCGGCTGCTCGGACTGCACGCCGGACTCGACATCAGCGCCGCGGCCGCGGCCAGCCTGGCGGGCCTGCCGCCGGACCAGGCCCGCCGCAGCCTCGGCGAGCTGACCAGGGCGCACCTGCTGGCCGAGCCCACGCCCGGCCGGTTCACCTGCCATGACCTGCTTCGCGCCTACGCCGCCGAGCTGACCCAGTCGGCCGACAGCGAGGCGGAGCGGCACGCGGCCACCAGCCGGGTGCTTGATCACTACCTGTACACGGCCAACTCAGCGGCGCTCGCGCTGCATCCGACCCGCAGACCGGTCACGCTGCCGCCGCTCCGGCCGGGCGCGGAGCCGGAGCACATTGATGACGCCGGGGAGGCTCTGGCCTGGCTCGAGGCCGAGTACTGGGTGCTGGTGGCCGCCGCCGGACAGGCCCTGGAGGAGGGCTTCGATACCCACGTGTGGCAGATCGCGTGGGCCCTGTCCCGGTTCCTGGACATGCGGAGCCGCTGGCACGACTGGGTGATCATCGAGCAGCTGGCCCTGGACGCCACGCAGCGGCTGGGCGACCAGGCGGCCCAGGCCTCCGTCCATGAGCGGTATGGCTTCGCCAGCGCCCGGCTCGGCGGCTTCGAGGACGCCTATGCCCATCTGGAGCGGGCGCTGAGCATCCACACCGAGCGCGGGGACCACGCCGGGCAGGGCTACGCCCGCAACGCGATGGCCAACATGCTGAACTGGCAGGGCCGCCACGCCGAGGCCCTGGACCAGGCCGAGCAGGCGCTCACGTCGTACACGGCGATCGGCGACCGGTCGGGCCGGGCGCTGGCCCTCAACTCGGTCGGCTGGTTCCACGCCGTGCTCGGGGATCACCAGGAGGCGCTCAGCTACTGCAGCCAGGCCCTCGACCTGTACCAGGACCTCGGCAATCAGGAGGCGACGGCCAGCACGCTGGACAGCCTCGGATATGCCCACCAGCAAGCCGACCACCACGCAGACGCCATGGCCTGCTATCAGCAGGCCATCGAGATTCACCGCAAGATCGGCAGCCGCCTGGGCCTGGCCGAGACTCTCGGCCACCTCGGCGACAACTGGCTGGCCGCCGGGAACCCGGCCCAGGCCCGCGCGGCCTGGGAAGAGGCGCTGGCGATCCTGGATGACGTCGGCCACCCGGACGCGGACCGGGTCCGCGGCCAGCTCCGGGAGCTGGATACGGCGGTCCTTAACGCGGACCGGAGCTGAGGCGCGGCTGATCCGCGCAGGCGGCTGATCCGCGCAGGCGGCTGGCCGCCTGGGTCAGCGCCTGCCTGGGTCAGCGCCCGCAGGCCCGGGCCAGGGCGGCCTCGGCCTGCCCGGCCAGCTCCGCGACCAGGTCAGCGGCGGACGGCAGGTCGGTGATCAGCTCGGCGGCCTGGCCAGCCCAGACAATCTCCGGGGGCAGCTCGCCGCTGGCCACGCCGTCCCGGTAGGCCCGCCGGGCGTCCGGGTCGGCGGCCAGCTCGTCCTCCCGGTCCCGCCACTGGTCCAGGAACGGGTGGCCCAGGGTGCGGGCCGGGTAGCGCGACGGCCACCGGGAGCCGCGGGCGATGTCCAGCACCCGGTTGCGCTCGGTGTCCTCGCCGCGGCCCGCCACGATGGCCTTCTTGACCGTGGCGTCGGCCAGTGACTCGGCGGTGGCCTGGAACCGGGTCCCGATGAGCGCCCCGGCGGCACCCAGGGCCAGCGCGGCTGCCACGCCCCGCCCGTCCGCGATCCCGCCCGCGGCCAGCACGGGCACCGGCCCGGCCAGGTCGGCCACCACCGGCACGAACGGCAGCGTCGCCCAGCCGCGCTGGCCGCCGTGACCACCGCCTTCGGTGCCCTGGGCGACGATCACGTCCGCGCCCAGGTCCACCGCCTGCCTGGCCTCCTCCAGGTCGGTGACCTGGATGATCAGGACCGCGCCCGCTGCGCGGACGGCCGGGGTGAACGGGGTCGGGTCACCGAAGGACAGCATCACCGCGTGCGGGCGCAGGCTCAGCGCCCGCTCGAGCGTGCTCAGGTCGACGGACCAGCTCTGGAAGCCGACGCCCCACGGCGCGCTGGTGCCCTCGGCCACGATGGGCAGCTCCCGTTCCAGCCAGGCCAGGTCCCCGCCGCCGCCGCCCAGCAGCCCCAGCCCGCCCCCGTTCGAGACCGCCGCCGTGAGCGCGCCGCCCGCTGTGCCGCCCATCGGGGCCAGGGCGATGGGGTACCGCACCGAGAACAGTTCCGTAAACGCCGTCGACCACGCCATGCCTCCATCATCGCCCCATGCCCGGCGCGGCCGCTGCATGTATAATTGCATGCATGGTCGCCCTCCAGATCCGGGATGTCCCTGACGAGCTGCGAGACCGGCTGAGTGAGCTGGCCAGCGAGCGCGGGCAGTCGCTCCAGGCCTATCTCTACGACGTCATCAGCGACGAGGCGCGCCGGGCAGACAACCTCGCGGTGCTCGACCGGTTCGGGCACGGCGCCTATGGCTCGCGGCTGAGCGCAGCGGACGTCAGTGATGCGCTGCGCGCATCGCGAGCGGAGCGCGACGCTGAGCTCGGGATGCCCTCGCAGGCCGGCGAGTGATCGTCCTTGATGCGTCGGCGGCGGCATTTGCGCTTCTGGATGAAGGGTTTATCGGCGACCGGTGCCGCGCGGCCATGCGCGCCGACTCGCGCTGGATCGTCGCCGAGCAGTGGCTGGTCGAGGTGCTGTCCATCATCCGCGGAGTTCTGGTAGGCGCGAAGATCACGCCTGCGCACGCGGTCGGCGCCGTCACCGCGGCGGCGGAACTGGACCCCGTGGTGGTGCGCACCCGCCTGCTCGCGTCACGGATCTGGGCCCTGCGCGGCAATCTGACCACCTACGACGCCGCCTACGTGGCGGCCGCCGAGCATTACAACTGCGCACTCGTGACGACGGACGCCAGGCTGGCTCGCGCCCCCGGCGTCCGGTGCCCCATCACTTTGCTCGCCCCGGCTCTGAATTGCGAGTAGGTTCGCGTTCGATTGGCACCTGATCTTCCTCGGGAGGGCACCATGCGGGTTAGACAAGCGGTTGCGGCAACGTCGGGAGCGGCGTTCCTGCTCGCGCTCACGTTAGGAACAGCCGGCCCGGCGACGGCCACCGGCGCGGCGCGCAGCCTGCGGCCGGCGCACGTCGGCGCCCTCGGGCGGCTGGCGCTGCCGCATGGGGCCAGGGCGACGTTCGCGAGCGCGAGCCCGCCGACCGACGCGCAGTGCCGGGCCGCCACTAAAGAGCCCTGCTACAGCCCGCAGGAGATCCGCCGCGCCTACGGCGTGGACAAGCTGCTGGCCCGCGGCGACCAGGGCTGGGGCCAGACGATCGTGATCGTCGACTCCTACGGCAGTCCCACGATCACCAAGGACCTGGCCGCTTTCGACAAGGGCTACGGACTGCCGGCGCCGCCGTCGTTCCGGATCCTGGCCCCGCTGGGCACCGTGCCCTACAACCCGGCGAAGTTCCCGGACCAGCCCAACTGGGCCGCCGAGACGACGCTGGACGTCGAGTGGGCGCACGCCATGGCGCCGCGCGCGAGCATCGTCCTGATGACCAGCCCGGTCGACGAGACTGAGGGCGTCCAGGGCCTGCCGCAGTTCAACGCGCTGGAGAACTTCGCGCTGAACCACCGCCTGGGCCAGGTCATCTCGCAGAGCTGGGGCGCCACCGAGAACACGCTGTTCACCAGGGCGGGCAAGCGGGTCTTCCGCAGCTTCGAGGCGACCTACGCGCGGGCGGCCCGGATGGGCGTGACCGTGCTGGCCTCCACGGGTGACGCGGGCACCGCGAACGTCGATGTGAGCGGCAAGATCTACCCGTTCCCGACGGTGAACTTCCCGGCCTCCTCGCCGCTGGTCACCGCGGTCGGCGGCACCAGCCTGACCGCTGACACCCAGGGCAACTACCAGTCCGAGACGGTGTGGAACTCCGACGGGGGCGCCACTGGCGGCGGCATCAGTCAGTTCTTCCGCGAGCCGTTCTACCAGCGGTTCCTGCCCGCCTCGGACCAGAAGCTGATGGGCAACCACCGCGGAATCCCGGACATCTCCTGGAACGCCGACCCCAACACGCCGATCCTGGTCTACCTGTCCTTCCTGGGCGCCAGCAAGGCGGGCTACTACACGATCGGCGGCACCAGCGAGGGCTCGCCGGACTGGGCCGGGCTGGTGGCCGACGTGGACCAGCTGGCCCATCACGGGGTCGGGCTGCTCAACCCGTACCTGTACGCGCTCGGTCACGCGGGCATCGGGTACCACGACGTCACGGTCGGCAACAACGGCCTGGACGGCGTGCCCGGCTACAACGCGACGCCGGGCTGGGACGCGGCCACCGGATGGGGCACGCCGGACCTCGGGGCCCTGGTGAGCGACATCGCCCACCTGGCTCAGGGTCACCAGTCAGAAAAGACCCTGCTGTCTCGGGCGAAGTCGCTGCGGCACTAGTCAGCCGGTCATGCCGCGGCCCGCGCGATGCGCCTCGATGAGGCG
>JBOHCO010000022.1:0-1472 GCA_050698895.1 Streptosporangiaceae bacterium | reverse complement strand
GCCCCAGGGCGTGCGGGCCGCCGGGGCCAGCACGCGGCGCCACCGGCCGCCCGGCCGGGCCGGGCCGGCGGGCGTGACGGGGGGCAGCTGCCGGATCTGCGCCGCGGCCCGCACCGTCTGCTCGCGCAGCTCGGCCCGCGGCCGGACCTCGGCCGCCGCGGCCAGCCGGGCCGTGGTCTCGCGCATCCCGCGCAGCTCGGCCAGGCAGGTCTCGCAGTCGGCCAGGTGCTGCTCGAAGCGGGCCCGGTCATCGTCGGTGACCGCGTCCATGGCGTAGGCGCCCGCCAGCGTGTGCGGGTCGACCCGGCGGCCGCGCCAGCGCCCTGGCCGGCGGTGGCTCTCGGACATCACTCCACCCCCAGGCAGTCACGGAGCCTGATCAGCCCGTCGCGCATCCGTGTCTTCAATGTGCCCACCGCCACGCCGAGCAGCCCGGCCACCTCGCGGTAGGTGTAACCCTGGTAGTAGGCCAGCGTCACGGCCTCGCGCTGGAGGTCGGTGAGCGAGGCCAGGCAGCGCCGCACCCGCTCGTGCTCCAGGTTCGTCTCCACGGCCTCGGTCACGTCGTCGTAGTCCACCCGCGCCACCGCGGCACGCTGCTCCCGCAGCGCGGCGCTGTGCTCGGACCGGACCCGGTCGACGGCCCGGCGGTGCGCCAGCGTCATGATCCAGGCGCTGGCCGAGCCGGCCGCCGGGTCGAAGCGCGCCGCCGTCCGCCAGACCTCGAGCAGGACCTCCTGCATGACCTCCTCGCTCTGCGCCGGATCCCTGATCACCCGCCGGGCCACGCCCAGGACCGGCCCGGCGGCCTGGTCGTAGACGGCGCGGAACGCGTCCTGCTCCCCCCTGGCCACCCGGCCGAGCAGCGCGGCCAGGTCGGTGCCGGCTGGACCGGCGGTCCTGGCCGGCCGGGGGCGGCCGGGCTGACTGGCCGGGCCGGGGCCGTTATGCGAGACGTCCACGTAGATATATTCGTAGCGGCAACCACGTTCGGCTTGCCCGGGCGGCAATCCGACCCCTCTGATGTAACGAATTACTACTGTGACTATGGACAATCAACGAACCGGCAGGATCATCCGCGGCGCCATCGCCGGGATCCTGGCCGGCGGCCTGGCCCTGGGCGTCGCCCAGCTCGTCGCCGGGCTGATCAGCTCGGACAGCTCGCCCGTGGTCGCGGTCGGGCAGCTGTCGATCGACTTCACCCCGCCTCCGGTCAAGAACTTCGCGATCAGCGCCTTCGGCTCGCACGACAAGGCCGTGCTGGTCGGCGGGATCCTCATCGTGCTGGCCATCTTCGCGGCCATCGTCGGCGTGCTCGCGGTACGCCGGCTGGCCTACGGCATGATCGGTCTGGGCATATTTGCCCTGGTCGGCCTTATCGCCGCGCTGACCAGGCCAGGCGCGTCGGCCAGCGACGCGCTGCCCACCCTGATCGGCGGCGCCGCCGCGGTGCTGGCCCTGCGCCGGCTGGC
>JBOHCO010000021.1:0-3646 GCA_050698895.1 Streptosporangiaceae bacterium | reverse complement strand
GGCCCGCTCCAGCTCCCGCAGCAGCCTCGCCTGCGTCACCGCCGGCAGCGACGCCGCATCGGCCGCGGCGAGGTAGCCGAGCCCGGCCCGCACCATGTCCATGGCCTCATCAACCGAGGCGAAGGAGGTGTCCGGCGGGGTTGTCATCCGGCGGCCTCCGTCCCTGGCGTCGAACTCGCTTTCGATTACACCTTGACGATATCGGCCGGGTACGACAGTTCCAGGGGCTGCCGAGCGCCGTTACGGAAGAATTTCAAGATCTTCCCAGGCGGGCGCGGGTCAGCGGGGTCGGCGGTACTCGAGCTCGACACAGCCGTTGGTGAAGGCGATGCTGGAGACGAGCTCGAGCGGACGTGATTTGTCGAGGTCGGCGAACAGGCGGCGGCCCGGGCCGACGACATAGGGGAAGACGGTCAGCCGGTACTCGTCGATCAGGTCGAGGCGAATGAGCGACTGCCAGAAGCTGAAGCCGCCGTGGGCCACGATGGGGCCGGTGCCGTCCTGCTTGAGCCGCTCGACCTCCCGGGCCAGGTCGCCGCGGGTGACCTCGGAGTTGGTCCAGCCGGCGTCGGCCAGGGTCTGGCTGAAGACGATCTTGCGCCCGGCGTTGATGAGGTCGGCGTAGGGGTGGTCGGTGGCGGTGGGGAAGTAGCTGCTCGCGCCCTGGTACAGGTTGCGGCCCATGATGTGCAGGTCGGCCTCCTGGTAGAGGCGGCGGGTCCGGGCTTCCTGGGCGGAGTCGTCGGGGAGGTCACGGCAGTACTGGAAGAAGTCGGTGTCCTCCTCGGCGATGACGCCGTCGGCGGAGTAGTCGAAGATCCGGGCAATCACTGTTCGCATCACGCACTCCTTCGGGCGGGCCGGGCCGGGGCGGGGCCGCCCGGGCCGAGGCGGCTAGGCCGAGGCGGTTAGGCCAGGTACTTGGCCAGGCCGTCGAGCATCTCGGCGATGCCGCCGCGGCGCAGTTCTGAGGCCTCGGCCCCGTCGAAGCCGTCAAGGTAGGCGCCCTGCTCGGTCCAGGTCAGCGCGGTGCCGTCGCCGGTCTTGGTGAACTCGATGGTGGCGACGGAGACGGAGATGCGCGCGCCGTCGGCGTACATCTCGTAGCTGTAGATGATCCGCTGCTCGGGCACGATGTCGTAGTAGACGGCGTCGTAGCGATAGCTGTGGCCGTCGTACCCGAAGCCGAAGCGCTCGCGCCCGCCGATGCGGAAGTCGAGCTCGGCCGGGGTGGCGTTGTCGCCGGGGGTGAGGTCGCCGGTGTCGCTCCAGACATCCTTGGCCTCCTGGGAGGCGAAGGCGGCGAACACCCGCGAGGTCGTGGCGGGGTAGCTGCGCTCGACGGTGAAGGTGTCGTGAATGACCGATGGCTGGCTCATGGGAGTGTCCTTTCTGATCAGGTAGCCGGGTGATCGGGCGGGGCCGGGGCCGGGTCAGCGGGGCCGGTGTCGGGCAGGTCCGCGGTCTCGGCGAGGTACTCGCCCAGGCGGTCGAGGCGCCGCTCGACCAGGGTGCGGCGCTCGGAGATCCAGTGCTCGGCGGATCGCAGCGCGGACGAGTTGAGGCTGCAGGTGCGGGTGCGGCCGAGCTTCTGGGACCGCACCAGGCCGCTGGCCTCGAGAACCTGCACGTGCTGGACGACGGCGGCGAGCGACATGGCGAGCGGGCGGCCTAGTTCGCTGACGGAGGCCGGTCCCTGGCTGAGCCGCTCGAGCATGACCCGGCGGCCCGGGTCGGACAGCGCCTGGAAGACGCGATCCAGATCCGCCACTTGGTTAAGCATAAACTTGAGTATCACGTGCGACGAAGCCATAGTCAAGCAGCTGCTTGACTATGGCTTCGTCGCACGTGATACTCAAGTTTATGCTTAACCAAGTGGCGGATCTGGATCGCGTCTTCCAGGCGCTGTCCGACCCGGGCCGCCGGGTCATGCTCGAGCGGCTCAGCCAGGGACCGGCCTCCGTCAGCGAACTAGGCCGCCCGCTCGCCATGTCGCTCGCCGCCGTCGTCCAGCACGTGCAGGTTCTCGAGGCCAGCGGCCTGGTGCGGTCCCAGAAGCTCGGCCGCACCCGCACCTGCAGCCTCAACTCGTCCGCGCTGCGATCCGCCGAGCACTGGATCTCCGAGCGCCGCACCCTGGTCGAGCGGCGCCTCGACCGCCTGGGCGAGTACCTCGCCGAGACCGCGGACCTGCCCGACACCGGCCCCGCTGACCCGGCCCCGGCCCCGCCCGATCACCCGGCTACCTGATCAGAAAGGACACTCCCATGAGCCAGCCATCGGTCATTCACGACACCTTCACCGTCGAGCGCAGCTACCCCGCCACGACCTCGCGGGTGTTCGCCGCCTTCGCCTCCCAGGAGGCCAAGGATGTCTGGAGCGACACCGGCGACCTCACCCCCGGCGACAACGCCACCCCGGCCGAGCTCGACTTCCGCATCGGCGGGCGCGAGCGCTTCGGCTTCGGGTACGACGGCCACAGCTATCGCTACGACGCCGTCTACTACGACATCGTGCCCGAGCAGCGGATCATCTACAGCTACGAGATGTACGCCGACGGCGCGCGCATCTCCGTCTCCGTCGCCACCATCGAGTTCACCAAGACCGGCGACGGCACCGCGCTGACCTGGACCGAGCAGGGCGCCTACCTTGACGGCTTCGACGGGGCCGAGGCCTCAGAACTGCGCCGCGGCGGCATCGCCGAGATGCTCGACGGCCTGGCCAAGTACCTGGCCTAACCGCCTCGGCCTAGCCGCCTCGGCCCGGGCGGCCCCGCCCCGGCCCGGCCCGCCCGAAGGAGTGCGTGATGCGAACAGTGATTGCCCGGATCTTCGACTACTCCGCCGACGGCGTCATCGCCGAGGAGGACACCGACTTCTTCCAGTACTGCCGTGACCTCCCCGACGACTCCGCCCAGGAAGCCCGGACCCGCCGCCTCTACCAGGAGGCCGACCTGCACATCATGGGCCGCAACCTGTACCAGGGCGCGAGCAGCTACTTCCCCACCGCCACCGACCACCCCTACGCCGACCTCATCAACGCCGGGCGCAAGATCGTCTTCAGCCAGACCCTGGCCGACGCCGGCTGGACCAACTCCGAGGTCACCCGCGGCGACCTGGCCCGGGAGGTCGAGCGGCTCAAGCAGGACGGCACCGGCCCCATCGTGGCCCACGGCGGCTTCAGCTTCTGGCAGTCGCTCATTCGCCTCGACCTGATCGACGAGTACCGGCTGACCGTCTTCCCCTATGTCGTCGGCCCGGGCCGCCGCCTGTTCGCCGACCTCGACAAATCACGTCCGCTCGAGCTCGTCTCCAGCATCGCCTTCACCAACGGCTGTGTCGAGCTCGAGTACCGCCGACCCCGCTGACCCGCGCCCGCCTGGGAAGATCTTGAAATTCTTCCGTAACGGCGCTCGGCAGCCCCTGGAACTGTCGTACCCGGCCGATATCGTCAAGGTGTAATCGAAAGCGAGTTCGACGCCAGGGACGGAGGCCGCCGGATGACAACCCCGCCGGACACCTCCTTCGCCTCGGTTGATGAGGCCATGGACATGGTGCGGGCCGGGCTCGGCTACCTCGCCGCGGCCGATGCGGCGTCGCTGCCGGCGGTGACGCAGGCGAGGCTGCTGCGGGAGCTGGAGCGGGCC
>JBOHCO010000020.1:0-2412 GCA_050698895.1 Streptosporangiaceae bacterium | reverse complement strand
GGAGGAGCCATGACCGAGACGACTGCCCGCGCCCGGCGCGCGGCCGAGCGCAGGCAGCAGATCCTCGACGCCGCCCGGGCCGCGGCGGAGGCCGACGGCTGGGCCGCGGTCACCTCGCGGCGCCTGGCCGACGCGATCGGCTACACCCAGCCCGTGCTCTACGGGCACTTCCCCGGCGGGAAGACCGAGATCATGCGCACGGTGGCGCTGGTCGGATTCACTGAGCTGGCGGCGGCCACGCGGGCGGCCGCGGGCCGCAAGACCGGCGTGCGGGCCGTCACGGCGGTAGCGCAGGCCTACCTGGATTTCGCGACGGCGCACCCGGCGCTGTACGAGGCCATGTTCCAGCTGCCGATCGAGGCGCGCTTCGCGCAGGACGACGCCGAGGCCGAGCTGCGCTCGGGCTTCGACGCGCTGGTTGCCGTGCTCGGCGAGGCCGGTACCGAGACCGCGGCCGAGGTGTTCTGGAGCGCGCTGCACGGGATGAGCCTGCTCGAGCGGGCCGGGCGCATGCGACATGAGCACCGGCATGAGCGGATCGCCGACCTGGCGGCCCGATTCGGCGACTGATCCGGCGGCTGATCCGGCGGCCGACTCGGACACCTCGGCGCAATCCAAGCAGGACCGGCCCGCCCGCCTCGCGGAGCGTAGGCGAAGCGGGCCGGCCGGACGTTTCCTGGAACTACTTGGTGAAGTACCAGTACTCGGGATACATGTTGAACAGCGGGCTGAACGTCACGTTGTGCAGCTTGCTGTTGATCGCCTCGACCTGGTAGGGCTCCGGGTTGGGCGACCAGAGGTACGGCAGTTGCTGCGCCGCGTACGTGGCGTACTTGTAGAAATCGGACAGGCTGCTGCTGGTGTGGGTCAGGCTGATCAGGTTGTCCATCGTCGGGTTGGAGTAGTTGCCGGAGTTCGACCCCGCGCCGGTCGCGAACAGCGGCTCGCCGGTCGGCTCGTAGCCCGGTCCGTCGAAGCCCCAGCCGCCGTAGGCGAACACCTGCACGGTGCACTTCGGGCCCATCGGCGCACATGGCGAGCTCTCGCCGATGATCGAGTTGAACGACTGCCCGACGATGCTGATGTCGATGCCGACCTTGGAGGCATCGGACTTGTACGCCTGCCACGTCTCCGCCTGAGCGGCCACGCCGGTGGCGTAGACGTAGGTCAGCTTCATCTGCTGGCCCTTCGTGATGCCCTTGCCGCACTTGGCTGGGTCCTGGCAGGTCATGACGCCGCCCTGCATGGCCCAGCCGTGGCTGGTCAGCAGCGACTTCGCCTTGGCCAGGTCGAACGGGTACGGGCCCTGGCCGTTGTTCTCACGCTGGATGGGCGGCGTCCACTGGTTGGCCGGCACGGTCGGGGCCGCCCCTGAGGTCGGCTGGGCGTACCCGTGCCAGATCGCCTTGTCGATGCCGGGCTGGTCCATGGCGTACTGCAGGGCCTGCCGGATGTAGAGCTGCCGGACCAGGAACCCGACCTGCGGGTTGTTGAAGTTGGGCTGGGCGTACTGGATGCCGTATGACCAGAACGGCTCCAGGTAGTACCCGCTGCCCAGCGGGTTGGTGGCGGGCACCCCCGAGTTGGCCGGCTTCGGCGGCAGGTCGGCCGCCGGGATGTTGCCGATGTCGACCTGCCCGGTCTTCAGCGCCGTGTACAGGGTCGCGTCACTGGTGAAGGGCACGAACTTGATCGCCGACAGGCTTGGCTTGGGGCTGCCGGAGTAGGCCTTGTTCGGCACCAGCGTCACGTGGCCGTCGGAGTTGAAGCTGGACAGCTTCCACGGCCCGTCCACCACTGACCACAGCTTGCTGGTCGCGTAGGTCGCGGTCTGCTTCGACTGGGCGGTCAGGAACGCGTAGACGGCCTTGCACTTGGCCCAGTGGTCGGCGGCGGAGTCGGTGATGCAGCCGCCGCTGCCCGGCGCTCCGGTGAGGCTAGTCACGTCCCAGGCCTTCGGCATCGGGGTGAGCTCGGCGAGCTGGTTGTAGGTGTACCAGAGGCTGGAGTACGCCTTGTTCAGGTGAATGGTCAGCTGGTTGGGCCCGGTAGCCGAGTAGGAGACGACGTTGTCCGGCAGCAGGCCCTTCGCGTAGGCGTACCAGTTCGCCTTCTCGGCCTTCGTCATGTTCAGGTAGAAGATCAGGGAGTTGGCGTCGACGGTCTCGCCGTTGGACCACTTCCAGCCCTTCATGTTGATCACGGCGGTCTTGCCGCCGTCGCTGTACACCGGGCGGTTGGCGGGCGACAGCGGGTAGTTGATGGATACCGAGGTGTTCGTGTTGTTCCCGAACATGTACAGCTGCCGGTACATCAGGAACTGGAACTGGTTGCCGTTGTAAACGCCGGCGTTGGTGATCGCGTAGAACGGGAAGATCCAGCTGTAGGTAATGCCGGCCGGCAGCGCCACCA
>JBOHCO010000019.1:0-9391 GCA_050698895.1 Streptosporangiaceae bacterium | reverse complement strand
GAACACCTGGAGCGGACCATGGGGCAGGTTCCGCTGGGCCGGATGGGCACGGCCGACGAGGTCGCCGCCGCGGTCCTGTGGCTGCTGTCCGACGAGGCGGCCTACGTCACGGCGGCCATGCTGGACGTCGCCGGCGGGCTCTGACCACCCCTGGCCCCGGCTGCCTTGACGCCCGCGTCAGAACAGGGCGATGCTCAGACGAGCCCGTGGCCTGCCAGTCCGGCCGGGTCTTCCCGCTGACCGAGGGCATGACCGGCGCCGTGGTGGCCCGCCGGGCGCCGGCCTGCTGTACGGGTACGCGCACGAGCAGCTGGCCAAGCGCGGCATCCACGTCCGGCGCAACTACGTCGGCGAGTACTGCACGTCGCTGGACATGGCGGGCGCGTCGATCACGCCGAGCCGCCTGGACGACGAGATCGCCGGCCTGCTGGCCGCGCCGGCCGAGATCGCGATCCGGACGTTCTGAGCCGGGTCTCGCTCTTCCGCCGCGCGGCCCGTCACAGGGGCCCGCGGCGGAGGGTTGTTACCTGGCGCTGGTTAGGGCAGGGGGGCCGACGGGGAGTTCTTCCAGGCGGCGCCGCTCCAGCGCAGGATCGTCACCTCGGCGCCGACGTTGACCGTGCCGACGGCCCAGGCGTGACCGGCTGGCCGGCCGGTCACCCCGAACAGGCTGTCGCAGGTCGTGCAGAACGGGTTGGGGCTGGACACCTGCTTCCAGGCCGTGCCGTTCCAGCGCAGGATCATCGTCTTGGATCCCTTGAGGGCCACCTCGCTGTAGCCGACCGCCCAGGCGCTGCGCGCCGACACGGCGGACACGCTCTGCAGGATGTTCCAGGTCAGCTTGCTGCTGGAGACGGCCACGGGATCCGGGCTGGGAACCTGCTTCCAGGTCTTGCCGTTCCAGTGCTCGATCAGGGTCTTCCAGCCCTCGGAGTACACGGCGCTGTAGCCGACGGCCCAGGCGCTGCTCGGCGAGCTGGCGCTCACACCGTAAAGGAAGCTGCCCTCCGGGCCGGGCGTGGGGCTGGACACCCGCTTCCAGGTCTTGCCGTTCCAGTGCAGGATCAGCGTCGAGAGCCTGCTCTCCGTGTCGGTGTAGCCGACGGCCCAGGCACTGGTCGCCGAGGTGGCGGTGACGCCGTACAGGAAATTGCCCTGGGGGCCGGGGCTCGGGCTGGGCACCTGCTTCCACGCGGTGCCGTTCCAGCGCAGGATCACGGTCTTCTCGCCGCCGGTCTCGCCCACCGCCCAGGCGCTGCGGGCGGAGGTGGCGGCCACGCTCTGCAGGATGCTGCCGTCGGGTCCGGGGTTCGGGCTCTTGACCCGCTTCCAGCTCTTGCCGTTCCAGTGCGCGATCAGGCTGGCCGAGCCGGACGGGCCCGGCAGGTAGCCGACCGCCCAGGCGTCGGAGGCGGACGGCGCGGCCACGCCGTACAGGTCGCCGCTGGCGCCCAGGTTCAGGCTGTTGACGAACTTCCAGGCCTTGCCGTTCCAGCGCTCGATCAGGGTCTCGCCGGGGCTGTAGCCCACCGCCCAGGCGTTGCTGGCCGAGGTGGCGGTGACGGCGTTGAGCTGGCCGGGGTACGGGGTGCCCGCCGGCCGGTGCCGGGCGCCGGCCGAGACGGCGGGGACGGCCGCCGCCGGGATGGCGGTCGCGGCTACCACCGCCGACAGCATGACGGGTACGGCAAGGACAACTACGGGAAACCTGGCCAGCCGGAAAGCACGCACCGGACTGCCACCCCCCTCCAGGGCAGACGTGCGGAACCTCCCGATTGTGACCGACCGGGCATCCCGTGTATAGAGAGACGTGACCAGAGGGATGTTCTCGCCTGGCTCGTCCGCTACCTGACCGCTACCTGACCGCTACTTGACCGCGCCCGAGGTCACGCCCTGGATGATGAAGCGGTTGAGCACCACCGCGATGATGCCGGGCACCGCGGCCGCGAGCACGCCGCAGGCCATCAGCAGGGTGAACGGCACGATCCGCTGGCCGTTCAGCGCGGCCACCACCACCGTGACCGGCTGGGCGGACAGGTCGCTGGTCAGCACGAGCGGGAACAGGAACTGGGCCCAGCCGAGCAGGAACGTGATGATCGCCGCCGCGGCGATGCCGGGCAGCGCCACCGGCACCACCACCCGCAGCAGCGTGCCCATCCAGGACGCGCCGTCCACGAAGGCGGCTTCCTCCAGCGACTTCGGGATGCTGTTGAAGTAGTTGAACAGGATCCAGGTGGCCAGGGGCAGGAAGCCGGAGGTGTAGACCAGGATCACCGCGATGTAGGTGTTGATCAGCCCGAAGCTGCTCATGATCCGGTAGAGCGGGATCAGCGTGGCGTAGGCGGGCAGCAGCAGGGTGGCCAGCACGCTGACGAAGATCACCCGCTTGAACCTGAACTCCAGCCGGGCGAACGCGTACGCGGCCAGGACCGCGATGACGATGGTCAGCACCATGGCCCCGCCGGACTCGATGGCGCCGTTGAGCAGCGAGCGGCCGAACTCGGCCGCGAACCCGGAGCGGGACCCGGCGATCCCGAACAGCTGCTGGTAGTTGCCCAGCTCCAGCGGCGTGGGCAGGTAGTGCGCGGGCCGGCTCTCGGCCGCCGACAGCGTGGTCAGGCTGGTGTTCAGCGCCCAGTACAGCGGGAACAGCGACCACAGCAGGATGATCACCAGCGACAGGGCCCGGCCCAGCCAGCGCACGGAACGGACAGAGCGCACGGAGCGCAGGGCGAGCGCGGTCATGAGGCCTCCGCCCGTCGGTAGATGAGCGCGATCGCGGCCGCCGACAGCAGCACGGTCGCCACGGTGACCATCAGCGACAGGGCGTAGCCGCCGCCGAAGTTCAGGTCCTGGAAGGTGGTGATGTAGGTCTGCAGCATCAGCGATGACCCCAGCGGCGCGTTGCCGTTCAGGACGTAGACCTGGTCGAAGACGTTCAGCGACAGCACGATGGCCTGCACCGCGGCCACCGCGATGGCCGGCCGGATGAGCGGCAGCGTGACCCGGCGGAAGGCCGACCAGCCCCCGGCGCCGTCCACCCGGGCGGCCTCGTACAGGTCGAGCGGGATCGACTGCAGCGCGGCCAGGACGATCAGCAGGGACAGCGGCGTGATCTGCCAGACCTGGACGATCTCGATGAGTACCACGGTCAGCCACCGGTCCAGCCCGAGGAAGACGTGGTAGCCGCCGATCAGGTGCAGCGAGTGCAGCGTGCTGTTGATGACCCCGAAGTTGGGGTCGTACATCCAGTTCCAGATGACGGCCTCGTCCACGGCCGGCAGCGCCCAGGGCAGGATCACCATGGCCAGCACCAGGCCGCGGAACCGGAACCGGCGCTTGAGCGCCACCGCGCCGGCCACGCCGAGCACCGTCGACAGCACCACGCCGGTCACCGCGTAGACCACCGTGTTCAGCCACGACGTCGTGACCGCCGAGTTGGCGAACAGCGCTCGGAAGTTGCCCAGGCCGTCGAACCGGGTGGGCGGGTCGAGCGGGGACACCCGGAAGAACGCCTCGATCGTGGTGACCACCGTCGGGTAGAACGACAGCGCCGCGATGAACACCACGAGCGGGGCGACCAGCAGCCACGGAAGCAAGCGCCCCCGCCGTGCCGCACGTTTCACTGATTTCAGCTTGAGGCCTTGAGCTGGGCGACCTGGTTAGCGATGCTCTTCACGGCCTGCTTGACGCTCTCCTGCCCGGTGGCCGCCTCGTGGATGTTGGTGTAGACCGAGTTGCTGAACTGCGCGTACCAGGGCGGCGCGCCCTGCGGGAACGGTGCCTTGGCGTGCTCGCGCAGCAGCGTCTCGAGCTCGGCCGCCTGCGCGTACTTGCCCGAGCTGGCCAGCAGGCTGAGGCTGGACAGCCGCATCGGCAGCGGGAAGCCGGTGATCACGCCGGACGGCCCGTCCAGGCCGGCCCAGATGGCCTGGTTCTTGGTCTGGGTGAACCACTTGATGAACTTGGCCGCGCCGGCCGGGTTCTTGGCCGTCTTGGGGATGCCGATGCCGTCCGGGTTGGCCACGTTGGCCCCGGCGCCGGTCGCGCCCGGCGTGGGCTCGTAGGAGACCTGGTTGACCACGCTGGACGAGCTGGGCACCTGGTAGATCGAGCCGACGCTGCCGGAGTAGTCGCACAGCTCCATGGCGACCCGGTTCTTGGCCATCTCGGTGGTGAAGCCGGTGTAGTCGGCCTCGGAGATGTTGCCCTTGGGCACCAGCCCGCTGCGGTAGGCGTTGACCATCCACGTGATCGCCTTGTAGCCCGGCGAGCTGGGCGAGGTGAACTGCGGGGTGTCGGCCGCGTTGAGCACCTGGCCGCCGAAGGCGGCCGTCATCTGGTAAAAGCAGGTCGACAGCCCCTCGGCCGCCGCGAAGTGGATGTCCATCGGGGTCGCCATGCCGCTGCGCTGGAGCTTCTTGAGCGCGGCGGTCAGCCCGGTGACGGTGTCCGGGAAGGCGGAGACGCCGGCCTTCTTGAAGTCCTTGGTGTTGGCCGTGGTGACCATGAACGACGCGTCGAACGGCATGCCGATGAGCTTGCCGTTGACCATGAACGTGTCCAGCTGCGGCACGTCGGACTGCAGCGACGCCGGGCTGACCCACTTGTTCATGGGGTAGAACCAGCCGGTCTTGGCGTACTCGCCGACCCGGGACCAGTCCACGTCGGTCGCGTCGGCGTAGTAGGTGTTGGACGAGGCCGCCGCGGCGATCTTCGTCTGGAGGTCGTCCCAGCCGATCACGACCCAGTTCACCTTGATGCCGGTCTGCTTGGTGAACTGGGCCAGCATCGCCTTGGGCGGGCTCGGGTAGAACATGTCGACCGTGATCGACTTGCTGCTGCCGCCCGTGCTCTGGCCGATGGTCGAGCCGCCGGCCGAGCAGCCCGCGGCGAGCAGCACGCCGGCCGCCACCGCCGGCAGGACAGCGAGGCGGCGCCGTGATCTCAGCGCCGTTCTTGGTGTCGTCACTTGTCATCACCTCTCGTGCTGTCAGAAGAGTCCGCGAGGATGACCGAGCGGGCCAGGAAACGCGGATGATCGGGGTCCAGGCCCTGGGCCAGGGAGTTCCTGACCGCGACCTGCTGCACGCGGACCAGCGCGACCTGCGGGTCCTCGGCCGATTCGAGCCAGGTCGCGCCGGTGCTCGCGACCTCACCGCCCAGGCCGCGCGGCGCGGGACCCAGTGACCAGACCAGCGACCGCGGGCCCAGCGTGCTCATCGGGCCGTGCCGCAGCTCCATGGCCGCGTAGGCCTCGGTCCAGGCCCCGCCGGTCTCGCGCATCTTCAGCGCCGCTTCGCTGGCCACGGCGGCACCGGCACCGGTGCCGATGAAAACAAAATGCTCGATCTTGACCGGATCCACCGGAAGCTCGTCCTCGATCGCCAGCCGGGCCTGCGCGGCGAGCGCGGCGACGTCCTGGCCGAGCTGGGCCCGGAACAGGGCCAGCACCGAGGTCGCGAACCGCGTCTGCACGAACGAGACCTCGTCGGCGAAGTCCAGCACGATGGACTGCCCGGCCAGGTCGGTGACCGGAGACCCGGCCTCGCCGGTCAGGGCCAGCACGCCGGTGCCGGGCGCCACGCGCGGGATCAGGTTCAGCACCTCGCTGGTCGTTCCGGACCTGGTGATGGCCACCAGGTGGTCGTAACGGCGGTCCAGCGGAACCTCGGAGGCGGGGAAGGCGTCGGTCTCGCCGTGACCGGCCTGCTCACGCAGCGCCGCGTAGGCCTGGGCCACGTAGTAGGACGTCCCGCACCCGACCGCGCAGACCCGGCGGCCAGACGGCGGCAGGACGGCGGAGTTCCGGGCGGCGGCCTCGGCGGCCAGCTCCCAGCAACGGGGCTGATCGGCGATCTCATGCTCGATTGCGTTCATTAGCCCTAGAAAATAGTCAGAAGTGAACGCGATCGCAAGACCGGAACCCACCCAGACCATGCCTGTTACATTCATGTGCCATGCACAGGTCCGCTCGGCTGTCCGCCATCTTGGAGCAGCTCGCCGACGGGGGCTCGGTCGCCGTCGCGCAGCTCGCGGACGCGCTGCACGTCTCCCCCGCGACCATCCGCCGCGACCTGGCCATGCTCGAGGACCAGCGGCTGCTCGAGCGGATGCACGGCGGGGCCGTGGGCCGGGCCGTCGCCTACGAGCTGCCGCTGCGCTACAAGAGCGTCCGGCACGGCGACGAGAAGCGCCGCATCGCCGAGGAGGCGGCCAGCCGGGTCACCGAGAGCATGGCGGTCGGGCTGACCGGGGGCACCACGGCGACCGAGGTGGCCAAGGCCCTGGCCGACCGGCGTGACCTCACCATCGTCACCAACGCGCTGAACATCGCCTCGGAGCTGGCCATCCGGCCCGACGTCAAGCTGGTGGTGACCGGCGGGGTCGCGCGCAGCCAGTCCTACGAGCTGTCCGGGCCCATCGCCGAGACCACCCTGGCCGGGCTCAACCTGGACATCGCCTTCGTCGGGGTCGACGGCATCGAGGCCAAGGCGGGCTGCACCACCTATCAGGAGATCGAGGCGCACACCAATGGCGTCATGATCGAGCAGGCCCGGCTCGTGGTGGTGGTCGCCGACGGCTCCAAGATCGGCCGGGCCGCCTTCGCCCGGATGTGCCCGCTGTCCGCGGTCGACGAGCTGATCACCGACCACGAAGCGGACCGCGACGCGGTCCGCAAGCTGACCGACAACGGCGTGCGCGTGACGTTCGTGTAGCTCGGCCGGGCCGCCGCGCCGACCTGACGGCCAGGCGGAATGTTGCTCTCGGCCGGTATACCCGGCTTTGCCGGGCGCCGCGCAGCGCGGCGCAGCTCATCCGCGAGCCAGGACGTGATTGTTTGTGCTCACTTCCCTGACGATCAGGCAATGTTCTGCGCCGACGAGCCCGTGCCAGTGAGCGCTCTCCCCTCCATGATCGCTGATGTGAGCGAATTCGATCACCGCAAAGACGCGCACCCCGACCGGGGCCAGCCCGAGTCAACCAGACCGTAATATTGGCCATATCTATGACCGGTCATTATACTGGCCTGCATGGAGACCGTTCCGATCACGGAGGCGAAGGCCCGGATCGCCGAGCTCGCCGACCGCGTCGCCCGCGAGCACGATCACTTCACCATTACCCGCAACGGCCGGGCCGACGTCATGCTGATCTCGGTCGCCGAGTACGAGTCAATGCAGGAGACGCTGGACATCCTCAGCGACGACGAGGCCCTTGCTGACCTGCGGCAGTCGCGCGAAGACTTCGCGACCGACGACACGTTCGACGTCGAGCAGGTCCGCGCCGAGCTGTTGCGACGCCGTAGCACATCATGACCGGCGGCCCGCCGGGCTCCGACCCAGAGGCCGAACCGCAGTACACCGTCGTGTTCTCTCGACGGGCCCGGCGCAACCTGCATGAGAACCTGCCACTCGACGTCGCCGCCGCCGCCATGGAAACAATCGACGGGCCACTCACTTCGAGCCCGCACCGCGCTGGCAAACCGCTGGACGAGCCCTTTGACGGCTACTACTCGGCTCGACGCGGGACTTACCGCATCATCTACCGAGTCAATGAGGAGAAGCACACCGTCGAGATCTACTCGATTCGGCATCGGCGAGACGCGTACCGCACCTGACCACGCCGTCGATGCGGGCCGTGAGTGCTCGGAACGCCGGTTACTGATCTCGAACCTGCCCGGGTCGACCTACGCCAGTTGCCAGTTGCCGGTCGGCCACGGCCCGGACCTCGTCCGCGATCCGCGGGCACACCGCGGCGGGCAGGTAGTGCCCGACGCCGGGCAGCATGACCAGCGCCGGCCCGCGCAGCTGGGACAGCCGGGCACCGTGCCACTTCGCCCCGGCCTGGCGGCTCTGCGCGGCCGCGTCGCGGATGCCGCTGACCTCGTCGCGCGCGGCCATCCGCCGCACCTGGTCCTCGTCGGGCGGGTAGGCCGCCGAGGCGATCGCGCGGGTGGCGGCCAGGGCCAGCGCGAGGTCGCCGTCCCGGCCCGCCGGGAACTTCAGCCGGGCCAGCCGGGCCACCAGGCCCATCCGCACGTACCGGGCCGCGCCCAGGCCGCCGACGTCGCTGGGCAGCGAGGCCGACGAGGTGAGGCTGCGGACCCGGTCCGGGTGACGAAGCGCGACGCGCTGGGCCACCTGCCCGCCCATCGAGTGGCCGAACAGGTGGGCCGAGTCCCAGCCCATGGCGTCCAGCACCGCGACCGCGTCGTCGGTCATGTCCTCGGCGGTGTAGGCGGGCGAGCGGCGGCGCAGCACGGCCGCGACCGGGCTGGCCTGCCCGGCGTCAGGGAAATGGGTGGACTGCCCGGCGTCGCGCTGGTCGAAGGCCACCACGTGGAACCCGCGCGCGATGAACTCCCGGACCAGCGCGTCCGGCCACCAGAACCGGGACACCGCCAGCCCCATGATCAGCAGCAGCGGATCGCCGCCCGCTCCCCCGAGATCCTCGAACGCGATCCGCACCTGGCCGTTCTCCGCGTAGCGGGCCGGCCCCTGGCTCGATGTGGCCATGATCTCTCCTGTTCGTTCGCAAACACTGTTCGCAAAGTAGGCTAGCTGTTCGAGTACGATGTTCGCAAACAAAGGGCGGGAGGCCGGATGACGTCCGAGGCAGGCGGTGAGGTCATCTGGATGCGCGCGGAGCGCGCCGCGACCGGGCGTCCGGCCCGGCACAGCCGGGACGAGATCACGGCGATCGCCGTGGCCATCGCCGACCGGGAGGGACTGGACGCGGTGTCCATGCGGCGGGTCGCCGCCGATCTCGGCACCGGCGCCGCGTCCCTGTACCGGTACGTGAGCACCCGCGACGACCTGCTGGACCTGATGACCGACGCCACCGGCGCGGAGTACGTGCTGGCCGCGCCGACCGGCGACTGGCTGGCCGATCTGCTCGACCTGGGCGAGCAGGGCCGCGCGATCATGCGGCGCCATCCGTGGCTGCCGCCGCTGGTCATCACCCGGTCCGTGCTCGGGCCCCATGGCCTGGCGCTGCTGGAGGGCTTCCTGGAGGCGCTGGCCGCGCATCCGGCCAGCACCGAGGCCAAGCTCGAGGCGTTCGCCATCCTGAACGCGGCCACCGCGCTGTTCGTCCAGAACGAGCTGGGCGGCGGCTCGGCCCGCCAGCACCGTAACGCCGCCTACCTGCACTACGCCCTGGCCCGCGGCCGCCATCAGCGGCTGGCCGAGCTGCTCTCCCAGGCCGGCCCGGCCGGGTCGGCGCCCGGCACCGCCGACCGATACCGCGATGTCCTCGGCCGGATTCTCACCGGCCTGCTCGCCCGGTGACCGCGGACATATCCGGCACGGGATAGCGTGGATCCGTGCCGGTGCCGGAACACTTGCCGGCGTGGCGGCACACCGTCAGGCTGACGGGCCGCGGCGCCCAG
>JBOHCO010000018.1:0-6004 GCA_050698895.1 Streptosporangiaceae bacterium | reverse complement strand
GGCCGATCACGCACGTGATGCTGCCGGCTGCCACGCTTAGGCTGGTGCCGCGCAAGATGTCGCCGTAGCCATAGCCGGCCACTACGTCACGCACTTCGAGCAGGGTTTCGGCCATCAATCCCCCAGGTATGCGCTGAGAACGAGGGCGTTGGACTGAACGATGGCCGGCGGGCCCTCGAACAGGGCGGTGCCGTGGTCAAGCACGACCACCGTGTCACACAGGTTCATGACGAATTCCATGTTGTGCTCGACCACGACCACCGTGACGCCCTGCGCGTGCAGTTCCCGGATCCGTTCCACCATGGTGTCTATGAGCACTGGGTTCACCCCTGCGGTCGGCTCGTCGAGCAGCAGCACCCGAGGGGAGGACATCAAGACGGTGGCGAACTCCAGCAGCTTCTGCTGCCCGTAGGACAGTTCGCCCGCCGGGACCCCGGCACGGGCCGTCAGCCCGAACCCGGCCAGCAGGCTTTCCGCGCGCTCGCGGACCTCAGGCGCCAGGCCAGCTCGCAGGACCGCGAGTCCGCGATGCGGGATCGCCGCATAGAGATTTTCGCGAACGGTAATGTGGGGAAAGACCCTGGCGCGCTGGAAGGTGCGGCTCAGCCCGCGCCGGTAGGGGATCGTCGGTGATGCGCAGGAAAGCGGGCGCCTGAACAGCTGGACCTGCCCCGAATCCGGTCGCACGTATCCGCTCACCATGTTGAGCAACGTGGTCTTGCCGGAGCCGTTGGGCCCGATGAGCCCGGTCAGCGACCCTTCGCGAACGGTAAGGGTGCAGTCATCGACGGCGGTGACCCCGCCGAAGCGCTTGGTGAGCCGCTCGGCCGTCAGCGCGAGTGGCGCTTCCTGCCTGGTGGCGCTGTCGCTCATTGCGCTGTCGCTCATTGCGCTGTCGCTCATTGCGCTGCCCGTCCCGTCTGTACCGCCATCGGCTTGGGGGCCACCATGGCCTCTTGCCGGCGCCGGCGCCGCCGCCGGTCCATCAGGTCGTTGATCGAGGGGACTACCCCCCGCCGCATGGTGAGCATCACGACCACGAAGATCGCGGCATACCCGAGGAGGTAGAAGTCGCTCGCGCCGAGAGTGAAGGCCAGGTACTGCTGGGCCGGCACCAGGATGAGCGCCCCGACCGTCGGCCCCCACAGCGTGCCGGCCCCGCCAAGGAACGCGATCAGCACGATGGCCATGGTCAGGAATTCTGAGTCGAACGCGAACTGCGGATAGATGTTCGACAGGTAGTAGGCCCAGATGACTCCGAACATGGCGGACAGGCCGGCGCTGACGCCGAAGGCGGTGAGCTTCGGGACCGCGACGTTGATGCCGATCCCGGCGGCCCGGTCCTCATCGTCGCGGAGCGCGAACATCATCAGGCCCAGCCTGCTCCGGCGGACGTACCAGCAGACCAGCACGGTCAGGGCATAGACGGCCAGCATCGCGTAGTAGAACACGCGCGTGAAAAGGCCAGGTGAGAACGGCGGCAGCGGGACCGACAGCCCCGGCGGCCCGCCGGTAATGGAGGTCAAGTTGAAGGCCAGGTACTGCAGCACGACGACCAGCACGATCGTGACGATAATGAACGAGAGTGCCCGGGTCCTGTAGGCGAGCCAGCCGAGCGGGATGCTGATCAGGCCCGCCGCCACTCCCAGGACTGGAACCAGGGCAAATGGCCACCAGCCGTTTCCGACCCCGGTGTGCTGGAAGATGATGGCGAAGCCGTAGGCGCCGAGGCCGAAGAACGCCACGTTGCCCAGCGTGATGTAGCCCGTGTAGCCCCCGACCAGGTTCCAGGCGGTCGCAAGCCCCGCGTACATCAGGGTAAATACCCCTATATTCAGCACCCAGGCGGAATCGGTGAGCAGTGCGAGCAGGATGAGCGGCACGAAGACGATGGCTACTCGCAGCAGCGACCACCGGCCGATCTTCAGATCGCTCACGCCGCACCCCTCTCCCGCAGCCCGAACAACCCCTGCGGGCGCACGATCAGAACGAGCGCGAGCAGGACGAAGAACGGCATCGATGACCAGGCCGGGGAGATCACGGCCTGGACCACTGCCTCGCACACGCCGAGAGCGAGCGCTCCGATCAGCGCACCGCGGTAGCTGCCGAGCCCGCCGAGCACGACGATGGCCAGCAGCCGCCCGATCAGGTCGTAGTGGCTATCCGGGAAAAAGGAGTAGATAAGCCCGTAGACGGCCCCGGCCGCGGCTGCCGTGGCGCATCCGATCCCGAAGGCGATCGCGGAAACCCGGTCCGTGTCCACGCCCAGCAGCCTGGCCGAGGTCTCCCGCTGGGAGGTGGCCCGCACCGCCCGGCCGAACCTGGTCTTCTCCAGGAGCAGGTAGAGAAGGCCGAGCAGGACCAGCGAGAGAGCGCAGCCGTACACGCGAACCGCCGGGATCTGGAACGGGCCTACCGTCCAGCTGTCGTTGGCATAGGAGGTGATGATGGAGCGCGAGTCAGTTGTGTAGGCAACCGCCAGTGCGCCTTCGATGCCAATCGCCATCACCCAGGTCATGATGAGCGACAGGCTGTGCGCGTCGTACCGGATCGGCCTTAGCAGGAACGTCTGCAGCGCCACCCCGAGAAGGAACATGAGCGGGGTAGTGATCAGGATGGACAGGAACGGATCGATGCCGAGCCAGGTGAACAGTGTCCAGGAGAGGTAGGCCCCTAGGATCACGAACGCTCCCTGGGCAAAGTTGATGATCCGCATCGTGCCGAAGGACAGCGTCAGCCCGCTGGTCATGAGAGCGTAGACGCCCCCGGTGAGCAGGCCGAGAATGATCGCTTCAGTGAGCAGGGTCACGGCGGCTCCAGGATTTCCTCGACAAACTGAGGGGCACGGTCATGGCCAGCTGGGCTTCGGGATGACCGGGGCGTGCTCGGCGACTGCGGCCGGGTAAACGACCAGGAGCTTCCCGCCGATCCACTCCTCCAGGAACTGCGTGCCATTAGGCGCGCCACACTTGTTATCGTGGATAGTCCCGAGCAGCGTAGTGAAGGTGCCGGAGTGCAGAACCTTGATCAAAGTCGCGTTGTCGAATGAATGCGCCTTGTTGACCGCTTGCTGGATCATCTGGCCGACCGAGTAGGTCTCGGCCGAGGTCGAGTCGATCTGCTCCTTCGTGCCGCCAAACTTCTTCAGGTAGGCGGCAACGAAGGCGGTGTTGCCGGGAAGCTTCGCTGTGGGGGTCCATATGTCACTGGTGAAGATGCCCGCGGTGTTAGCGCGGCCCACGTTGTTCGGGAAATCGACCGGGTTCTCCGGTCCGTTGGTCATGAAAAGGAACCGCGGGTTGAACTTCAGCTGGATCATCGCCTTCACCTGCGCCCACCCGTCGGCGTCCTGCGATCCGCTCACGACCATCTGCGGTTTGGCCGATGCGACATGCGCGATCACCGGAGTCAGGTCCGTGGTCTCGGCCGGGTAGGCAGTCTGGTACACCGTCCTGATCCCGTGAGCCTGGAATGCTTGTTGCAGCGCATCCGCTTCCGGCAGCGCGAACGGATCGTTGAGGTCCGGGTAGGCAGCCGTCTTGGGCCGCTGGGAGGGCGGCAGAGACAGGATGAACCTGGCCCAGACCATGCCGCCCGCCGTGGACGTAGCCGGGTCCGCGAGGAACAGGTTCGGCAGGCACGCCTGGAAGACCGACGGGCCGTTGCCCGCCCCCTCGACAAAGGCATAGCCGTAACGGTCAGCCACCTTCGCCGAGGGGAGCGTCAGCAGGCTCGAATACGGGCCAGCGACGAGCGTGACATGGTCGCGGGTGATGAAGTTCTCGTAGTTGGTGACGGCCTGGTTCGGGTTGCTGGCGTCATCGGCGATGAGGAGCTTGACCTTGCGCCCGAGCAGCCCGCCGTGGGCGTTCACCTGGCTGGCCCACAGTTCGTAGCCGAGCTCGCCGGCCTTGCCGGTGTTGGAGAAGTCCCCGGAGAGCGACAGCGAGATACCGACGGTCACCGGGCCTTTACCCGCCGAACTGGATGTAGGCGAGCCCGAACCGCCGCACGCGGCCAGGCCGAGAGTCGTGACGCAGGAGATGGCAACGATAAGGGGAGTCAGCCTGAACCTGGATCTTCTTGTCATGTGATCCGACCTTTGCTAACAGCCGGCAGGTGAAATGACCCGGTGCCGGTCAGTCAGGTGCCGTGCGCTGCCGGAAGGCAGCGAGCACCATTTCACGAACGTCCGCGGCGTGCTTCGATGCACAGGCTGCGGCGGCGTCGCAGTTGCCCTGGTTGATCGCTGCCGCGATCTCGAGGTGTTGCCTCGCGCACCGGATAGCGTCCTGAACCCCAGGAACGTCCCGATCCCGCAGCACTCCGGCGAGTGCCGCGGCGTCTTCCGCCAGCTGTTCGAGGCGCGGGTTCTCAGTGGCATTGGCGATGCTCTGATGAAAGGTCCGGTCCCAGGCCCGGAAGCCGTCGATATTGGCCGCGGAGGCTGATTCCAGGCTTTGCGCGGCCGCTTCTGCGATCACTTCGCGGTGGGCTTCGGTCGCGTGCTCTGCGACCCACCGGGACAGGCCTGACTCCAGGACCACACGGGTCTCGTACGCGTCATGGATAGCCCGTTCCGAGGGGAGCACGATCCGCAGCCCGCGCCCGTCTGGCTCGACCAGCCCTACGGCTTGCAGGCGGAGCAGAGCCTCCCGGACGGGCGTCTTGCTCACCGACAGACGGCGCGCCACCGACGTCTCCGAGATATCGGCGCCCGGCCGCAGGGCCTTACTGACGATGGCCTTCCGGACTGCGGCGTAAACCACCTGAGCCAGGCTCTCCGGCTTGGCGCCAAGCGGCGCCAGGCCGTCGATCGACGAACCTTCTTCCGCATACGTAATGCTGTGTACGATATCGGGCACGTTGGATACGATACACGGAATATCGAACACGTCAAGAGGTGACGTCCGTGACGTCCGTGACGTCTGTGACGTCCGCATGCTCGGCACGCATCGGCCACATGCCTCATGACCCAGGCCTTCGCCGCGTTGAAGGCGGTGGCCAGCCATGCCCGCCCATACCACCGGATGCCCTGGGAGCCCTTCAGCCCAGCGGATCTGCGAGCCATGCAGGCCGAGGGCGGCCAGGGACCGCCTGCCGTCCTGGCCCGCCGAGGTTCTTACCAGGCGGCGCCCACGGGCTGGCCCGCGCCGCCGCCGATGGCCCGGGCCCGGCCGGTGTAGAGGTCCAGGCGGCTGCCCAGGCCGCTGGGGATGTTGGTGACCAGCACGTACCCGCCCGATGGCGTCACGGTGATCTCGCAGGGCGCGGTGTCCACGTGCCGCCAGGTGTGCAGCACGGCCAGTTCCCGGCCGGTGGCCGCCGCGTAGCTGGCCAGCACGGCCTGGCCCCGGGTCTCCCGGCAGCCCAGCAGGATCTGGCCGCTGTCCGTCACGGCGACGGTGCCGGTCTGGTCCACGCCGCTGCTGGCTGGCAGGACGATCCGGGCCCGGCGCATCACCGGGCCCGGGGGCGCGCTGGTGGGCAGCGCCCTGATCGTCCCGTCTCCGCCGTAGACCTGCGTGTCATCGAAGAACAACATCTGCCCGTCTGGCGACATGCTCAGGCTGTACAGCCCTTCCGAGGTCAGCGACCAGCGCCGGACCTGCCGGCTGGCCAGCCTTATCACCCCGGCCCAGCCGTGTCCGCCGGTGCAGTTGCCCGCCGAGTACCCGATGACCTGACCGCTGGCGCTGGCGGTCAGGGCAGTGCTGCCCGGCAGGGCCCCGGCCACCCGCGGCACCGCCAGCGGCGCCAGGCCGGCCAGCCTGCCGCCTGCGGTGAGCGACAGCCGGTACAGGTCGGTGTAGCAGCCGTGGTGCTGCGCTGAGGCCGCGACGACGAAGACCCGGTCGTTGCTGGTCGCGGCTGCGCCGTCGAACTCCAGCCCGCGACGCGGCGGCGTGATCACCGTAGTCCGCCGTCCGGTCGCGGCGTCGTAAACACCCAGGCCGTTGCGGAGCAGGCCGACGAGGTAGCGTGGCGCCGGCCGCACCGGGCC
>JBOHCO010000017.1:0-8953 GCA_050698895.1 Streptosporangiaceae bacterium | reverse complement strand
GCGCCGCGCTCAGGCCGTGGCCGGCCGCCGCACGGCGATCGGGCTCGGCGCGCTGGCGGTCCTGACTTCCCTGGTCCAGTGCGGCCTGGGCCTGGCCGTGATCGCCGCCGCCACTGAGCACCGGGCCGCGGCGGGCGGTGAGCTGTTCGCGCTGGTGAACCGGCTGGACGGGGTCAAGATGCTGGCCCTGGCCGGCGTGGCCGCCTGCTTCGTCGCGACCCGGAACCCGGCCGCCCGCCAGCCGCGCTGGCTGACGGTGACCGCCGTGGCCATGGGCGTGGCGCTGGTGGCCTCGGGCGTGGCCTACGTCCTGCTGGCCAACCCGCTGGCCTGGACCGCGTTCGTCAGCGGGCCGCTGCTGCTGATCTGGGTCGCCGGGACCGGCATCTGGCTGACCCGGAGGGCCTGATCTCCTGGCCTGTCTGGTCTTCTCGTGTCAGTCGCCGGCCAGCCGGGCCGCCCTGGCCTCCAGGTAGCGCTTCTCGGGCGCGCTGGTCGTCCGGCGCGCGGCGGCCAGGTAGGCCGCGCGGGCCGGGCCGGCCTGACCGGCCATCTCGAACAGGTGGGCGCGCACCGCGGGCAGGCGGTGATGGCGGGCCAGGCGCTCGTCGTCATCGAGCGATTCCAGCAGGCGCAGCCCGGCGTCCGGGCCGCGGACCATGGCCAGCGCCACGGCCCGGTTGAGCGTGACTATGGGGTTAGGGGCGATGGACTCCAGCAGCGCGTAGAGGCCGAGGATCTGGGTCCAGTCCGTGGTCTCGGCGCCGGCCGCCTCATCGTGGACCGCGGCGATGGCGGCCTGGAGCTGGTACTGGCCCAGCCGGGTGCGGGTGAGCGCATCGCTGACCAGAGCGACGCCCTCGTCGATGCAGTCCTTGTTCCAGGTGCCGCGGTCCTGCTCGGTCAGCGGGATCAGCGAGCCGTCGGCGGCGGTCCGCCCGGGCCGCCGGGCCTCGGTCAGCAGCATGAGCGCCAGCAGGCCGGTGACCTCGCCGTCGTCGGGCAGCAGCCGGTGCAGCTCGCGGGTGAGCCGGATCGCCTCGCCGGTCAGCTCGGCCCGGGTCAGCTCGGACCCGGACGCGGCGGCGTAGCCCTCGTTGAAGATCAGGTAGAGCACGTGCAGGACGGCGGCCAGCCGCTGCGGCAGCTCCTCGGGCGGCGGCATGGCGAACCGGGCCCCGGCCCGGCCCAGGCGCTGCTTGCCCCGGCTGATCCGCTGGGCCATCGTGGCCTCGGGGACCAGGAATGCCGCGGCGATCTGCGCGGTGGTCAGGCCGCCGACGCTGCGCAGGGTGAGCGCGATCTGCGAGGCCTGGGTCAGCATGGGGTGGCAGCACAGGAACAGCAGCAGCAGGCCGTCGTCCCGGTCGGCGGTGATCTCGCCGCCGGGGGCCCGGGCGTCGCCGGGGACCTCCAGGCCGGCCGCGCGCTCCTCGCGTCGGCGTCGGGCGCCCTCGCTTCGGAGCTGGTCGGTCAGCCGCCGGCCGGCCGCCGTGATCAGCCAGGCTCGCGGGTCGTCGGGGATGCCCTGGGCGGGCCACTGGGTGGCAGCGGCGAGCAGCGCCTCCTGGACCGCGTCCTCGCACCGGTCGAACACGCCGTAGCGGCGCGTCAGGGCGCCCAGGACCTGCGGCGTGAGCGTGCGCAGGAGGTCCTCGATCGTCCGGCCGGTGATCACATCTCGGCTCCCGCCTCGTGCATCACCGGCCGCACCGCGCCGAGCAGCTCGCCGGTCTCGAAGAACTCCCGGTTGAACGCATCCTGCTCGGCGATGCCCTTGGTCCATTCCTCGGGGCTGGGCCCGGCCCAGGTCGCCTGGCTGGCGTAGATCATGAGCAGGTACCTCATGCCGTCTCCCTCATGCGCAGCGGTGGGACCATTTTCCGGGAGCTCAGTCTTCCGGGAGCTCGGTCTTCCGGGAGCTCAGTCTTCCGGGAGCTCAGTCTTCCGGGAGTTCAGTCTTCCGGGAGTTCAGGCGCGGATCTCGGCGGCGCACCGGTAGCCGCTGCGCAGCGCGCCCTCCATGTAGCCCTGGAAGTTGAGCGAGGTGTGCTCCCCGGCGAAGTGCAGGCCGCCGTGCCGGATGGGCTGGATGCCGTTGAACGCGGTGTACTGGCCGACCTTGAGGTAGGAGTAGGCGCCGCCGACATGCGGATCGGCCGATGACCAGGCGTAGTAGGCCTTGCCGTTGAAGGCGGCCTTGACGCCGGGGAAGCTTGTTTCGAAGTCATCGATGAAATCGGCGGCCATCTCGGCCGGCGCGGGACCGAAGTAGGAGCGCAGGTGGTACCGCCGGCCGATGTCAGCCCCGACCTCGCCGCCGGGCAGCGCGATCAGGATGCCGGGCGTGCCGGGCTGGTCCAGCGTCGTCTCCCAGCCGCCCTGGACGATGCCGTCGGTGTACAGGTCGCCGGTCCAGCCGTCGGCGTTCCAGACCCGGCGCGAGCACTGGAGCTGGATCTTGGAGTTCGAGCCGAGCGGCTCGTGGCGGATGGCGCGCAGCTGGCGGGGCGGCAGGTCGATGCCGCGCAGCTCCACCTCGCGCAGCTTGGTGAACGGCAGCGCGAGCACGACCCGGTCGGCGTGCACCTCGCGGGTCCCGTGGCCGACGGCGAACGTGCAGGTGTACCGGCCGTGGCCGCGCTCGCGCAGGGCGACGAGCCGGTGGCCCAGGTGGATGCTCCCGGCGGGCAGCCGCCGGACCAGGCCCGAGATGACCTGGTCGTTGCCGCCGCGGATGTGCCACTTCTCGTCCGTGCCGGACAGCTCCGGCGCGGACCGGGGCTGGAGGCCGCTGGCCGAGCTGTCGTAGAGGCCGAGCAGGTAGACCAGGTTCAGCGCGGACTGCTCGGCCACCGGCCCGCCGTACTCGTCCAGCAGCACGGAGACGCACAGCCGCCCGAAGTCCGAGTCCAGGCCGCCGCGGATGTGCTCCTCGATCCACCGGGTGGCCGGCTGATGGTCCCACCGCCGGCCCGCGGCGGTGTGGTGGTTGTACAGCGTCGGCCAGGGTGCCTGGCGGTTGGCCGCGTCGTGGAACAGCTTCCAGGCCCACTCGTGCCACTCGCGGTTCAGCGCGGCCTGGGACCAGAAGTGGCCGTGGAACCGCAGCCGCTCGTCCTGGGGGTGGGTGCGCGGCGGGTAGCGGTTCACGTTGTCGAGGGTCAGGCCGAGGCTGACCGCGAGCCTGCGCATGGCGGTGTGCTCGCTGGAGATGAACTCGCCGTGCTGCTCGGCGTACTGGCCGGCGTCGAAGAAGCCACGCAGCGTGTAGACCCGGCCGCCGATCCGGTCCGGGTTGAACTCGTAGATCTCGCTGCCGATGCGATGCCGTCGCCAGAGCCGGTCGGCGCAGCCCAGCCCGGCCAGCCCCGATCCGATGATCACCACGCGTTCCTGGTGGCCGTCGGCGGTAGCGGCGCGGGCGGGCTCGTGGCCGAGCGCGGCGGGGATGGCCAGGCCCAGGGCTGCGGTCCCGGCGCCGGTCAGCGCGGCCCGCCGGGACACGGCGGCCTCGCGCAGGATGTCATCGGCTTCGTCGACGCCGCAGCCCGTGCGGCGGGCGTAGGCCGACGCGGCCCTGGCGCGAGCCAGCATCCGGGCGGCCGGAGAGGTTCTGGCGCTCATCCCGTCCGAATCTACGTGGACGGCCCCCGCGCGGGAAGCGCCCGCCGTGGCCGGCCCGGTCCGGACGGCGGGACCGGGCCGGTGGGTCAGGTGAGCTTGTTGTTATAGATGCGCAGGTTCATGGCGGCCAGGTCGAGCAGCGGGGTGGGCACCCCCAGCTCGGCGGCGCGCCGGGCCAGGTCCCCGAGCACCGGCTCGACCTCCGCGGGCCGTCCCTCGGAGACGTCCCTGGACAGCGACGACGTGACCGGCGACCCGTCCTGGGTGATGGTCTGCCGGACCTGGGCCAGCCGGTCCTCGGGCACCGGGTAGCCCGCCGCGGCGGCGACCGCGCTGGCCTCGGCCAGGATGGCCGGGCCCAGGTCACGACCGCCGGGAACGGCGACGATGTCGCCCACGGTGCCGCGCATCGGGCCGGTCAGCGCGCCGATGGTGGCGATGAACACCCACTTGGCCCACATCTGAGCCACGATCTGGTCGCTCCTGCTGACGTCGAAGCCCGCGCCGCTGAGCTGGTCATAGGCCGCCTGCAGCCGCTCGCTCGGGCCGCCGTCCTGGGTCCCGATGGTCAGGCTGGCCGACGGGCCGAGCTTGACGATGTCGCCGGCCTCGTTGAGCTGCGTGGCGATCAGGACCACGCCGCCGAGCACGGCCTGGTCGCCGAACCGCTTGCTGAGCACGGCCAGGTGGCCCATCCCGTTCAGGAACGGCACCACGGCGGTCTGCGGTCCGACGGCGGGCGCGCAGTCGGCTATGGCCGGCTCCAGCGCGGTCGCCTTCACCGACAGCAGGACCACGTCGGCGAACCCGCTCAGCTGGCCGGTCATGACCAGGCGCGGCGTCACGACCCGGGACTCGTCGGGCTCGGCGCCGGGCCCGACGATGCGCAGGCCGCGCTGGCGCAGCTGCTCGGCCCGGCGGGGCCGGACCAGGAACGTGACGTCCCGCCCGGCCTGAGCCAGTCGCGCCCCGAAGTAGCCGCCCGTCGCACCCGCCCCGACAACCAGGATCGTCATCGTCTCCGTGGCTCCTTCCGGCCCGTTCCGGCCCGTTCCGGCCTGAGTCCAGCAAACGAACTCAACACTACGCCGGACTAGATAGTTCAGTCAATGAACCATGAAAGCGTCAGGGCTTGCGGCCGGGCACCGCGTCCATGAGGCGGGCGGCGATGCCGTACGGGTCCTCCTCGTCGCTGATCAGGTGCAGCATCCCGATGAGCTGCACGGAGACGGGCTGGCTGAAGTCCAGCGTGCGCTGCGCGTGGTCGAGGATCTTGCCAGGCTCGCGCAGGTCGGCGTCGACGTAGTCGGTGGCGCCATCGCGGGTGCCGATCAGCAGCGCGCGGGCGTAGGCCAGGACGATCGGGTCGTTGTCGGCGTAGACGATCCGGGCGTCCGGCGCGGCCTCCTGGGCGATCTCGTGGACGTTGGGGCTGGTGGGGATGCCGGTGCCGATGTCCAGGAACTGCCGGATGCCGGCCTCCCCGGCCAGGTAGGCCACCGCCCGGTGCATGAACGCCCGGTTGGCCCGGATGTCGCGTACGACCGTCGGCCGGGCCGCCATCACCGCCTCGCCCGCCGCCCGGTCAGCAGGCGCGCTGCCTGCTGCGCTGTCAGCCGCCACGACGATCCTCTTCGCTGAATCGGGAGTTAATGCCTTCCCGTCAGCTTACTTTTGCCGGGGCGGCGAGGCCCGGGCGGCTCAGTCGCCGGGTGGTGGCAGCACCTCGGCGGCCACCCGGCCGGCGGGCAGGTCCAGGTCGCGGGCCAGGCCCCGGCCGACCCGGCGGACCAGGTCGGGGGACAGCAGGATGACCGCGGCCCCGATGATCAGCCAGCCGAGCAGGATGTACGGGAACAGGTTGTACGGGGCGGCGGGGGCCGGGTACACGTTGGCGTACAGCACGTAGGCGACCAGGATCACCGCGATCCCCGGCAGCACACCCCGCCAGCGCGGCACGCCGAGGCTGTTGTCCAGCACGGCCCGGGTCGCGCCCGCGTTGACCAGGCCGTAGCCGACCAGGATGGCCAGCGTCCCCAGCGTGCCCAGGTACTGCCAGACCTCCAGGCCGGTGGCCCCGAGCGCGCGCAGGATGACCAGGCAGAGCACGTTGACCGCGATGACCAGCAGCACCGCCGGGCGCGGCGCCGCGGATCGCGCGGACACCCGGGCCAGCGGCGTGGACGGCGCACCGTCCCTGGCCACGCCGAAGATCAGCCGCGCCCCGGCCACCGCGGCCCCCAGGCCCGCGCCGAAGGCGCTGAACGCCGCGCCCAGCTCGATCAGGTCGCGCATCGCTGAGCCCACGTAAACCCCGGCGAGCTGGAACAGCGGGCCGCTCGATCCCGCGAACGCGGTCGACCCCGCCTTGGTCGCCCCGAAGCCCAGCGTCTGCACGGCGATGCAGGCGATGTAGAAGACGGCCAGCGCCACCACCGACGATCCGATGGCCCGCGGGATGGCCTTCTCCGGGTTCTGCGCCTCCTCGCCCAGCGCGCCCGCGCCCTCGAACCCGGCGAAGGCCAGGAAGCCGAACACCGAGCCCAGGATCAGCGCGTGCACGTTCACGCCGGCCGGCAGGGTGAAGATGCTCCCCGTCAGCGTGCCGCCGTTCAGGCCGTGGCCCTGGCCCACCTTGACCAGGATGATCACCATCAGCACCAGGATCAAGGCCACCGTCGTCGCCTCGATGTAGAGCAGCGCGCGGGTGGAGCGCTTGATCAGCCCGGCCGCGAAGGCCCACAGGATCAGCGTGATCGGCAGCGCCAGCCAGATCCAGTCCGCGTTGTGCCACCAGCCGAGGTCCTGGAGCACGCCGGCCAGGAAGTAGCCCGACGCCGCCGCCGAGGCCGGGACGAACACGAAGTACATCAGCGACATGGCCCAGCCCGAGAAGACCCCCAGCCGCGGGCCGAGCGAGGCGCCGACGAAGCCGTAGACCGACCCCGCGTGGTTGTACTTGCGGGTCAGCAGCATGTAGCCGTAGCCGATCAGGCAGCAGGTCACGCCCGCGAAGACGAACGAGAGGGCGGCGCCCCGGCCGACCAGCCCGGCCACGCCGGGTCCCGAGAACGACATGGCCAGGGCCGGGGACATGGCGCCGACCGACAGGCCGATCGCCTCCCAGACGTGCAGGTTGCGCTTCAGGCCATGAGTCCCGGCCTGGCTGTCGGACGTTGCGATGGACTGGTCGGACACCCCAGGACCCCCTCACCAGCGGGCCTGGCTTCGGTCAGAAGTCAGCACACGCCGGTCGTTGGCCAATAATGCGACACTAGTTACGGTACGTGTGCATAGTTACCGGTGGCAATAGCGTGACTGCTGTTCCGGAGCGTCCGGCTCATTGCCCTGCGTCTCGCCCTGCTTCGGACCCGCTCTGGATGTACTACCTGTAGTACATTGAGCCCGTGGAAGTGACGGCTCGCGAGCTCAACCAGCAAACGGCTCAGGTACTGGCGCGCGTCCAGGCGGGGGAGACGGTGACCGTCACCAAGAACGGCCAGCCCGCGGCTGTTCTGCGGCCGTATGGCCAGGAGGACCCGCCGGCCTACCCGTTCCGGACGGATCCGATGGGCTCAGACGATGACGTCCCCACGTTCCGGGGGGCGTCTGACTTCTCCGAGCAGGCGGACGACTTGCTGGCCGGATTCGGCGCTGATGGCGCCGATGGCTGAACCGGTCGCCATCGCGGATACCTCAGGCCTGATCGCGTTCTTCAACGAGGCCGACCAGCATCATCAGGCGGTCCGGGCAGGCCTGGCGCAGGTCGGCCACCTCGTTGTCTCGCCGTGCGTGCTGGCTGAGCTTGATTACCTGATCGCGACCCGGCAGGGGCCGCATACCGCGCGCGCGGTGCTGGCCTATATCGCGGGCCGCGTAGCAGGGGGCCGCTGGGAGGTGCCAGCCATCGGGGCCTTGCTGCTTGCGGCGCACGCCGTGCTGGACGATTACCCGGCTGTCGGGCTGGCTGATGCGATGAACGTCGTGCTGGCGCGCGAGTTCCGTACCGACGCCGTGGCGACGCTGGACCACCGGCACTTTCGCATGATCCGGCCGCTGACCCGCCACGATGTGTTCCGGCTGCTGCCCGCCGACGTCACGGCCTGAAGCCAGGGCAGCCGCGCCCGGCCCGCGGCACGGCGGTCGGGACGCGCGACGGCCGCCACCCCTCTAAAATCGTCGGCATGTCTCCGGTGTCCCGAGGCCGCAAGCCGAAGAAGAAGAGCGGCAAGGCCAAGAGCAAGGCCAGAAAGTCCAGCGGGCGTGCTCCGCTGTTTCCGGCCCAGGCGGATAGCCCTGTTCGCAGCGATCTGGCTTTCGCGGAGTCGGCGTTTGGCGAGCTGGCTCCTGGCGAGTTCGGCGAGTCGGAGCTAGCTGAGTTCGATGATTTCGATGATCTGACGTCGCCGTTGGGCAGTCGGGAGGAGCCGGAGTGGTTTGACGCGGCCATCGGCCGCATCCTCGACCAGGCCGAGACCACGATGGTGGCTGAGGGACCGCGCCAGCTTGAGCAGATGGTGGCCGAGCTGGTCGGTGCCGAGCTGCACCTCGCCCTGACCGAGGAGCGCTCGGGCATGTGGTTCGAGTGGCTGGTCCAGGAGCTCATCGACAGCGCGGCGTTCCGGATTGTCGATGACCCTGGGCCGTCGGATCCGGCCTGGGCGGCATTCTGGCGACTGCTGTACGGTCTCAGCTCGATCCTTCCGCCCGGCTCGCTGTCCGTCGTGATGGAGACCCTGGCCAGGGTGCGGAAGGCCCTGCCGACCGGGGCCATCGCCGGGCAGCCCCAGTGGCTCACGGCGCTCCCGAAGATCAATGCGACCGGTGAGGTCTGGGAGATGCATGATGCCTACGGCACCCGGTTCGGGGTGATCGCGGGCTTCCGCTATCCCGGTGCCGGCGATGAGCACATGTTCCTGTTCGACGTCGATGCCTGCGGGCCGATCGTCCTGGCCGGCGCTGGCGACTTTGATGACCTCGAGGCGGCGGCTGCCGCCTGGCGGGCGCCTCTGGGCGACGCGGCCGCCGGGTCCACGCCCAGCCCGGTCGACCGGGCCGGGCGACTGCTGTGCCTGGCCTATCTGGACCCGGGAGACGAGGATCTCCTGATCGGGTCCGAGCCTCGGATCGTATTGGACAACTTCTTCCGCGCAGGCCGGCGTCTTGACGACCTGGCGAAGGTGCTGCGCAAGAAGCGGATGCGGCTGCCAGCGACCCGGTCCCTCTTTCATGACATCGACATAGAGCCGGGGGCGGAGGAGTTCACCGCCTGGTACGAGCAGCGGCACGGGCTCGCGCCCGATGCCGAGGCGGTCGAGGCCATCGC
>JBOHCO010000016.1:0-7612 GCA_050698895.1 Streptosporangiaceae bacterium | reverse complement strand
CCCGAACGCCTGCCACGGCGCCGACAGCAGGAGCCGCCGCGCGATCGGCGGCAGGGCCGTGCCGCGATAGTGGTACCGGGCCAGCCAGTCCTCGTCCGGCTCCGCGGCCAGCGTCATCGCCGCCGGCTCCGGCGAGCCGTCGGCCGCGCCGCCGATCAGCTCCGGCGGCGCGGTCATCACGATCGCCGCGCCGTTGCGCACCGACCAGCCCTGCTCGTCCAGGTAACGATCCACCGCGCTGCCTGCCGGGCCTGCCATGGGGAACGGCACCGAGATCATTGGCGGCAGGCCGCGGGCCCGGTACCAGGCCCGCACCGCCTCGACCGCGGCCGGCAACGGCCGCCCCGGATCGCCCGTGGGCAGCGCGCTGTTGGCCCGCCCGGTGAAGCCCGCCGCGGCGCGCAGCCGCCAGCCGCCCAGCCGCTCCTGCTCCGGCGCCTGCCAGCTGCCGGCCGCGGCCACCTCGAGCTCCTCGATGGACACCCCGGCAATCCGGTCGAAATCAACGCCGCCCATGCCCCCATCCTGCCCGGCCGGGGGAGTGGTGGCCTGGAGTGGGTAGCTTGAGTGGTATGAGCGCGATTACCTCGTTCGGTGACGACCGGTACGCCGCGGCGGCCGGGCTGGTGGAACGGGCGGCAGCGGCACAGGTCGGCGGGATCCCGGAGGACCCCGCCGACGATGGCTTCTTCGGCCCGGCCAGCGTGACCTGGCGGATCAATGCCGACTTGTCGGGCGCCGTGGCCGGCCTGCGGTCCCTGCTGATGCAGGCGCTGCACCCGCTGGCCATGGCCGGCGTGGACCAGCACAGCGACTGGCGCCGCGATCCGGTCGGCCGGCTGGCCGCCACCACCGCTTATGTCAGCACGGTGACCTACGGCGAGCGGGCCGCCGCCGAGCGGGCCGCGGCCCGGGTCCGCAAGATCCACGAGCACGTGCGCGGCACCGACACCGTGACCGGCCTGCCCTACGCCGCCGGCGACCCCGCGCTGCTGCTGTGGGTGCACGCCGCGCTCGTCGACTCCACGCTGGCCGTCAGCGAGCTGTTCGGCGCCTCGCTGTCCCCGGCCGACCAGGACCAGTACGTGGCCGAGATGGCCGTCGCCGCCGAGCTGGTCGGCGTGCCGCCGGGCCAGGTGCCGCGCACCGCCGGCGCGCTGCGCCAGTACCTGGCCGACGTCCGCCCCGAGCTGCGCTGCACCCCGGCGGCCAGCGAGTCCATGGCCTACCTGCTCAACCCGCCCGGCCTCGACGACGACATCGCCGAGATCTGGCGCGACGTCGCGGCCGGCGCCGTCGGCGCGCTGCCGGGCTGGGCCCGCGACATGTACGGCTACGACACCCCGCCGCTCACCGACGCCCGCCGCACCGAGATCCGGCAGGCCCTGGGCGTGCTGGACGCGGTCTACATCGGCGAGCCGGGCGTGCTCGAGGCCAGACAGCGGATCACCTTGCGGATGCGGGCCGCTCAGCGCGCATGAACCGCATCCCGCGCACGACCAAGACCATCCGCAACAGCTTCGCCGCCCCGGTCGCCCCCGCCCCGGCCGGCCGGGTCCGGGCTGGCCGGAACCTGGCCGTCGCCCTCACCGCCGGGGCCGCCGCCGCGGCGCTGACCACCGTGCTCGTCCGGCGGCGCGTCGGCGGCCTGCGCTTCAGCCGGGGCCTGGCCGCCGTCCAGCTCGTGCTCCGCGGCGGCGTGCGGTACGCCAGCAACGCGCCCCGGCTGTTCGCTGCCGCCGGGGAGCACCGCCAGCAGCTGCGCAACGACCTGGCCCTGCAGACCGCCGAGGACGTGGCCGTGACCCTCGGGGCCATGAAGGGCGTCCTGGTCAAGCTGGGCCAGATGGCCAGCTACATGGATGACGGGCTGGCCCCGGCGGCCCGGCGGACGCTTTCCCGGCTGCAGGACAGCATCCCGCCGATGAGCCCGGCACTAGCGGCGGAAGTTGTTATGGAAGAGCTTGGCGGTCCGCCGGAGGAGGTGTTCGCGCAGTGGGATCCCGAGCCCATCGCGGCCGCCTCCATCGGCCAGGTCCACCGCGCGATCACGCACGACGGCCGGGCCGTGGCGGTCAAGGTCCAGTACCCCGGCATCGCCGAGACCATGGCCGCCGACCTGGACAACGTGGCCCTGCTGCGCCGGATGCTCAAGATCACCGCGCCGAACCAGGACGTCGACGGGCTCGTCGCCGAGTTGCGCGAGCGGGTGCTGGAGGAGCTCGACTACCGCCGGGAGGCCAGCAACCAGCGGCTGCTGGCCGACTACTACGACGGCCACCCCACCATCCACGTGCCGCGGGTCATCGATGAGCTGTCCACCCGGCGGGTGGTGACCAGCGAGCTGTCCGACGGGGCGCGGTTCGCCGAGCTGGCCACCTGGTCGCAGGAGGAGCGCAACCTGGCCGGGGAGACGATCTACCGGTTCGTGTTCCGCAGCCTGTATGAGGTGCACGCGTTCAACGGGGACCCGCACCCGGGCAACTACCTGTTCCACGGCGGCGGCCGGGTCACGTTCCTGGACTTCGGGCTGGTCAAGCACTTCACCGACGAGGACCTGCGGCCGCTCATCGACATGGTCCGCACGCTGTGCGTGGACGACGAGCCCGAGGAGTTCCGGGCCAGCCTGGAGGAGGCGGGCTTCATCGCGCCCGGCGCGCCGCTGACCACCGAGGCCATCGTGGACCACCTGGCGGTGTTCTACGAGCTCGTCCGCGAGCGCAAGACCATGACCGTGACCAGCGACTACGCCTCGGCGGTGGTGCGCCGGTTCTTCGCCGTCGGCCAGCCGGTGACCGAGTACGCGTCGATCCCGCGGTCGTACGTCATCCTGCAGCGGATCAACCTGGGCCTGTTCGCGCTGCTGGGCGACCTGCACGCGACCGCGAACTGGCGGCTGATCGCCGAGGAGATCTGGCCGTTCATCCAGGGCCCGCCGTCCACCCCGATGGGCGAGGCCGAGGTGCGCTGGCGGGAGCGGCGCCGGCTGGCGGCGGAGCAGACCGCCTAGGGGCGGCCAGCCAGCCCCCCGGCGGAGCAGCCGGCCCAGGCCGGCCGGGAACGGGCATCGCTAGAGTTTCTGCCATGGACGTCCGGCAGTACATCGATGATCACGCCGACGAGTTCTTCGGCGCGCTCAAGCAGTGGCTCACCATCCCGTCGATCTCCGCGGATCCGGCCCGGCACGGCGACGTCCGCCGGTCCGCGGAGTGGCTGGCCGGCCACCTGCGCGACAGCGGCTTCCCGATCGCCGAGGTGTGGGAGACCGGCGAGGACGGGAAGGCGGGCCTGCCCGCCGTGTTCGCGCACTGGCCCGCGGCCGACCCGGCGGCGCCGGTCGTCCTGGTCTACGGCCACCACGACGTGCAGCCGGTGGAGCCGCTGGAGGAGTGGGCCAGCCCGCCGTTCGAGCCCGCCGAGCACGACGGCCAGCTGCTGGCCAGGGGCGCCTCCGACGACAAGGGCCAGGTGCTGTTCCACGCGCTGGGCACCAGGGCGGCACTGGCCGCGGCCGGTGCCAGCAGCCTGCCGGTCACCCTCAAGCTGCTGATCGAGGGCGAGGAGGAGTCCGGCTCGCCGCACTTCGCGGCGCTGCTGCGCCGGGAGCGGGAGCGGCTGGGCTGCGACGTCATCGTCATCTCCGACACCACCATGTGGGCCGCCGACGTGCCGTCGATGTGCATCGGCATGCGCGGGCTGGCCGAGGCCGAGATCGAGCTGCGCGGCGCGGAGCGGGACCTGCACTCAGGCTCGTTCGGCGGCGGCGTGCCCAACCCGCTGCACGCGCTGGCCGGCCTGCTGGCCGGGCTGCACGACGAGGAGGGCCGGGTCACGGTGCCGGGCTTCTACGACGCGGTGCGGCCGCTGCCGCCCGCCGAGCGGGAGCTCATCGCCCGGCTGCCGTTCGACGAGAAGGCCTGGCTGGCCGAGGCGGGCAACAGCGGCGCCGCCGCCGGGGAGGCGGGCTTCAGCACCCTGGAGCGGATCTGGGCCCGGCCGACCGCCGAGGTCAACGGCATGTGGGGCGGCCACACCGGGCCGGGCGGCAAGACCATCATCCCGGCCGCCGCGCACGCCAAGCTGTCCTTCCGGCTGGTCGCCGACCAGGAGCCGGCCGCGGTAGTCGCCGGGGTGCGCCAGTACGTGGCCGAGCGCACGCCGCCGGGCATCGAGGCCACGGTGACGTCGCCCGGCCACGGCGTCCGGCCCTCGTTCTCCCCGCCGGACTCGGCCGCCGTGCGGGCGGGCCGGGCGGCGATGCGGCGGGCGTTCGGCGCCGAGGTGCTGTTCACCAGGGAGGGCGGCAGCGGCCCCGAGGCCGACCTGGCCGACATCCTCCAGGCGCCGCTGGTGTTCGTGGCCGTCGGCCTGGACTCCGACCGCATCCACGCCCCCAACGAGAAGGTCGAGATGGAGCTGCTGCTCAAGGGCGCGCAGGCCGCCGCCTACCTGTGGGAAGAGCTGGCCGCCGAGCTCACGGCCGACCGCACGGCCGGCCAGTGAGCGAGCCGAAGGGCCACGGCGTCTTCAGGCGCCCCGCAGGCGAGCGGGAGACACAGTGAGCGAGGACGTCCGGATCCCGGCGTTCGGGACCGCGCTGGGCCGGCTGGCGCTGGCCCGCGGCGAGGTCGACCGGTCGGCCCACTTCCGCGGTGACGAGGAGTGGCTGGCCGCGGCCTGGGCCCGGCCCGACACCCGGGTGGTCGTGGTGGACCACGGCCGCGCGCTCGTCAGGCTGGCCGGCGACGACACGGGGCTGGTCTTCACCGCGCCCGCCCAGTCGCCGGAAGGGGTCCGGTTCCTGCTCGGGGTGGCCGATGACGGCGTGGTCTACTTCGGCGTGGACGGCCCGCTCCCCGGGCTGGACGGGGCGGGCGAGCCCGAGGCGGGCGGTGAGGTCCGGGCGGCCCCGCTGCGCGAGGTCGGGCCGCTGCTGTCCGACCGCGACGCCGGCCTGATGACGCATGCGGTCGCGCTGGGCAACTTCCACGACACCCACCACTTCTGCCCCAACTGCGGCGAGCCCAGCGTGCCGGTCTCCTCCGGCCACGCCAGGCGCTGCACGGTAGAGGGCACCGAGGAGTTCCCGCGCGTCGACCCGGCCATGATCGTGCTGGTCACCGACCCTGGCGACCGCGCCCTGCTGGCCCGGAACGCGGCCTGGCCCGCGCACCGAGTGTCGGTCCTGGCCGGGTTCGTGGAGGCGGGGGAGTCGGCCGAGCAGGCAGTGGCGCGCGAGGTGCAGGAAGAGGTCGGCATCACGGTGGGCGAGGTGCGCTACCTCGGCAGCCAGCCGTGGCCGATGCCGCAGAGCCTGATGCTCGGGTTCCGCGCCGAGGCCACGGGCAGCATGGAGCTCAAGGTGGACGACGACGAGATCGCCGAGGCGGGCTGGTACAGCCGGGACGAACTGTCGGCGGCCGTCGCCGACGGCATCATCCGGCTGCCCCCGCCGGTCTCGATCGCGCACCAGATCATCCAGTCCTGGTTCGGCCGCGAGGTGCCCGGCAGCTGGTGACCTGGAGCAGGCCGGGTCCGGGACGGGCTGGACCTGGCCTAGACCTGGAGGCCGCGGGCCCGGCTGCGCTCCAGCAGCTCGGCCTCGTCCCTGATCTCCTGCGCGCTCGGCGAGATCCCGATGATCGTGATGAGCAGGAACGTCAGCAGCGTGATGCAGCAGATAAGCGGGATCAGGAATCCGCCGATCGTGGCGCCGCTGGTATTCATGATCATGCCCATCGGCGGCCGGGAAACGCGCATCGCGGCCATTCCGGTGTAATGCATGACGGTGACGGACATGCCTGTGAGGCCGGCCGCCCCGATGGTCGGCCATATGCGGGTCAACCGCATCGCGGCCCAGAATGCGGTGGTCGCGAGCGCGATCGCGATAAGCGCGGAAACCCCGAATAAGGGCATGTTGTAGCTCATCAGGGCGGGCATCCGCATCGCCCCCATGGCGGTGTAGTGAACGCTGGCCACGCCGAGGCCGGTGATGGTGCCGGCCAGGATCAGGTTGCGCCAGGTCTCCTGGCCGAACCCCACGATGAGCAGGCCGATGGCCACCGCGGCCACGGCGGTCAGCACCGAGAGCAGGGTGTCCGGCACGCTGTAGTGGATGGTCTCGCCGGGGATGGTGAACCCGAGCATGGCGATGAAGTGCATCACCCAGATGCCCAGGGCGCCGATCCCGACCGCGCCCAGCACCAGCCAGCGGGCCCTGGCCGGGCCGGCCAGCACGCGGGCCCGCGCCGTGCAGCGCAGGCCCAGGAAGGCGCCCAGGCAGGAAAGCAGGCAGGCGGCGACCGGAGTGGCCGGGCCGTACTGGAAGTTATGGACAGCCAACATAATGCCGACGATAGATTACGCGCTGCGTTTATTCAGAGAACCATTGCAAGTCGGTCGTGCGCAATTCGGGATAACAACTCAATAGCGGTCGATAGATTATCTAACAACTGCGGGTCAAGGTCGGGAATCATCTTTCGCCGGCATACGGGCGGGATCCGGCGCCCCCGGCCCTCGGGCCGGGGGCGCCCGGGCTTTACACCTGGAGTCCCCGGGCCCGGCTGCGCTCCAGAAGCGCGGCCTCGTCCCTGATGGAAATAATCGTCGGCCGCGGGGTTTCTAGGCCTGGGCCAGGCCGCGGATGGCGCGGGTCACGTCCACGTCCGGCGCGGGCAGCAGCCCGATGACCGGGGTGTCCAGCCCGGCGGCCTGGTACTCCGCGACCCGCTCCCGGCAGGCCGGCAGCGGCCCGTGCACGACCAGGTCGTCCACCAGCTCGTCCGGGATCACCGCCAGCGCGCCGCGCCGGTCGCCCTTGGCCCAGGCGTCCAGCATCGGGGCCAGCAGGTCGCCGCGGCCGAGCCATTCGTGGAACTTCGCGTAGACCGGGACGGTGAGGTAAGCGGCCAGCACCCGGCGGCCGATGTTCCTGGCCATCTCGGCGTCGCTGGTCGGGCAGACGAAGATCCGGGCCACCAGCTCGCAGTCCGGCCCGGCCACCTCGCGGATCCGGGGCACGTCGGCCGGGGCCAGCCAGTTGGTGATCGCGGCATCGGATTCCTTGGCCGCGAGCCGCACCATGCCCGGCCGCAGCGCGGCCAGGGCCAGGGCGGGCGGCACCTCCGGCGCCGGATCCAGCCGGAAGCCGTGCACCGAGAACGTCTCGTAGTCCTGGCTGACCTTCTGCCCGTTCAGCGCCGCGCGCAGGAACTGGAGCATGTCCCTGGCCCGCTGGTAGGGCTTCTCGAACGGGATGCCGTTCCACTGCTCGACCGCGACCTGGGACGAGGTCCCGATGCCCATGACGAACCGGCCCGGCGCGAGCGCGCCCAGCGTGGCCGCGCTGACCGCCAGCGCGACCGGCGCGCGGGTGTAGATCCCGGCGATCGCGGTCCCCAGCCGCAGCTGCGGGGCCCACTGGGAGGCCAGCACCAGCGGCGTGAACGCGTCGACCCCGTTCAGCTCGGCGGACCAGGCGTCGGTGTAGCCGAGCACCGGCAGCGCGGTGATGATCTCCCGCTGCTCAGCCAGGGGGAGTCCGTGGAGCGGCAGGGTGAGCCCCCAGCGCTGCGTTCCGGCCATCGTGGTCCGTCCTTCCTCCGGTCGCGTG
>JBOHCO010000015.1:0-1809 GCA_050698895.1 Streptosporangiaceae bacterium | reverse complement strand
CGATCTGCAGGTAGGGCGCGGCGAAGTGGGCCGGTAACGCGGAGCTGGCCGCGGCGGCCGGTCCCGAGGCGGCGAGCGCCAGGCCGCCGGACCCGAGCGCGCTGGCGGCGGCCAGGGTGAGTGCGACCGACCACGGTTTCCTGGGGATTGTTGACATGCGCATGGTGATCAGTGATCCCTTCGCCAGGCGGTCCGGCGGGAGCGGGGTGACCCGCCGGGGCAAAGCCAGGACAGTGTTCCTGAACAGCCCTGTTCCTGAACAGCCCTGTTCCTGAACAGCGCTGTTTCTGAAACAGTTAAGAAACTGTCCTATTAGCGATAGCAGCAAAAGCAGCCGGATGAGTCAAGATGCGCAGGCGATGTTGATGATTCGTTAAGCTCCGCCTAAGGGCCGTTACGAGGAAGCGATGAAACAAGACGGCGTTTCAGATCTTGTTACCGGGACTGGCCGGGTGACGGTGCGCGCCATCGCCGCCGAAACCGGGCTGTCGATCGCGACCGTCTCCCGGGTGCTCAACGGCGGCGACAACGTCGCCTCGGACACCCGCCAGCGGGTCCGCCAGGTGGTCGAGCGGCTGGGCGACCGGGCGCCTGAGCCGCGCCGGCGGGCACCGGCGCGGGCCACCCGCCCGCCGGTGTTCGTGCGCTGCCCGTACCTGCTCACCGACTACTTCGGCCACATCGTCACGTCGATCGCGGAGACGCTCGCGCTGCACGGCCAGAGCATGCTGCTCGACGCGGGCGACGCGGTGGTCAGGTCCACCGTGGTGCGCGAGCTGCCGCGCCGCCGCGACGCCTACGGCGCGGTGCTGATCCTTCCGCCGGAGGCCCGCGCCGAACTGGAGGCCCTGGCCGCGCGCAGCTACCCGCTGGTCGTGGTGGACCCGCGGACCACCGTGCCGCGCGGCATGGTGTCGATCTCGGCGGCGCACTTCTCCGGCGCCAGGGCGGTCACCCGGCACCTGATTGAGCTTGGTCACCAGCGGATCGGGGTCGTCACCGGGCCGCCGCACTGGCACACCCGCGACGACCGGGTCGGCGGGCACCTCGCCGCGCTGGCCGAGGCCGGGATGCTCGGCGACCCGGAGCTGATGCGGGACGGCGAGCCCGCCACCAAGACGGGGGTGCGGGCGGGCGGGGAACTGCTCGATCTGCGCTGGCGGCCGAGCGCCGTGGTCTGCTTCAACGACAAGGTCGCGGTGGGGGTGATGGAAGCGGCCGCGGCGCGCGGGCTGCGGGTGCCCCGTGACCTGTCCGTCGCCGGCTTCGACGACATCGACGTCAGCCGGGCCACCACGCCCCGCCTGACCACCGTCCGCCAGCCGCTGCAGGAGATGGGCCGCACCGCCGTGACGATGCTGATGCGCCAGCTCGACGGGCAGGCCCACGAAACGCTGAGCATGGAGCTGGAGACGCGCCTGGTCGTGCGCGAGAGCACCGGGCCGCCGGCCGCGCCGTCGCGGCCGGCCGAGCAAGTCCGCCAGCCGCGTGGCCGGCGCGGGACCGGCTAACCTGACGGCGGTGACTGTCGAGTTGGCCCTGCTGTCGCGGGTTAGTTACGGCGGCCTGGAGATCACTGGCTCCCGGCTGCCAGACCTGCTTGCGCTCCTGGCCGAGGACCTGCACGCCGGGTGCAGCACCGCCCGGCTGGTGGACGCGCTGTGGCCGGACGAGCAGCCCGCTCACCCGCCCAAGGCTCTCCAGGTCCTGGTGTCACGGGCCAGGGCCCGCCTCGGGCCCGGGGTTATCGCCAGCACGCCGGGGGGATACCGCCTGGCGCTGCGCGACGACCAGGTCGACGCCTCCGCC
>JBOHCO010000014.1:0-2920 GCA_050698895.1 Streptosporangiaceae bacterium | reverse complement strand
TTGCGGGGCAGGTACGCGAGCGGGTCCTGGCCTCTCGCGACCGCTTCTGGCGTCCCGACAGCTTCGGTGATCACTCTCCCGATGCCGTCGCGCAGGCGCTATCCCGCCTGGCTCGCGACGGCGAACTGCGCCGCGTCCGCCGTGGTCTGTACTGGCGGGGGGCACCCACTCGGCTGGGCCTGGCCCCGCCACCGCCCGACCGACTGGCCAGGGAGGTCGCCGGGCAGTCTCGGGGGACTGGCCCGGCTGGGCGCAGTGCCGCCCTGGCCCTCGGGCTGTCGACTCAGGTCCCCCGGCACGAGACGATCGCCGTCCCTGCCCGTGCCCCAAGCAGCCAAGCTGGCCTGCGCCTGGTCAGCCGCGCGGCCAGCGTCAAGCGCCGCAGCGAGCGGCTGTCCCCGGCCGAGGTGGCGCTGCTGGAAGTGCTGCGCGCCTGGGATGTCCTGGTCGAGGCTCCGGCTGGGGAAGCTGCCAGCCGGATCGCCGACCTCGTGGATTCGGGCGTCATTCGCGCCGACCGGCTGGCTCGGGCCGCCGCGACCGAGCCGCCGGTGGTCCGCGAAGGTCTCAGGAACCTGCTCGGGAGCGTCGGCCGGCCTGAAGCGGCCGCATCAGTGCCCCGCGCTCGCAGCCAGTCCTTCCGCGGCAAGATGGACCTGGCCGGGTAGCCCGTGACGCGATTCCGGGACTCCGCCGAGTTCGCGCCGACCATTGATGCCGCTGGGGCCCGCCTCGGCATCAGCCCGGCGGCGGTCGAGAAGGACTACTGGGTAAGCGAGGCGCTGCGGGCGCTGGCGGGCGGTTATGGCGACGATTTCGTCTTCAAGGGTGGGACGAGCCTGTCCAAGGCATACCGCATCATCGAGCGCTTCTCTGAGGACATCGACGTCCTGGTCATTCCTGGTGCGCGGAGCAAGGGGGCGACTCACGCGCTCATGAAGGCAATGGGCGGCGCGGCGGGCGCGGCGCTCGGCGGCAGTGCCCGGCCGGCCGCGCAGTCGCAGACCGGCGTTCACAAGTCCTTCTGGCTGAGCTATCCGGCTGCCCGGCGGCCGGGCTCGGGCGTCGGCCCGGAGGTACTGCTCGAGATGGGCATACGCGGCGGCCCGCACCCCTGTGAGCGGCTCGCCGTCGGGTGTCTGCTGGGCGACCTCTTGCAAGATGCTGGCACGAGCCTCGGTGCCTTTGACGACCTCCGGCCGTTCGAGGTGGCGGTCCTGCACCCCGGCCGTACGCTGCTGGAGAACAGCGACGTGACCGAGTCCTACTTCGGCGGCGGCGAGCTGCGTCCGGCCGGCGGATGGGCGCGAAGCGCCGCGTTTGACGCCGGCGGCGACGACTCCCCGCGGCTGCGTGCGGCCTACGCGGCGACCATGACCGACCTGTACTTCGGACCTGGCGATCCTCCCGCGTTTGACGCGATCTGCTTGCGGGTGGGAGAGCTGGGCGAATTAAGGAAGCAGCGGCAGCGGTCAGGCCGTGATCTTCGTCCACGGGAACTCGTCCTCGGCCCGGACCTGGCACGCGGCACGTCCCGCCCGATGAGCAGCAGCCTCTGGCCGCTGGCCAGCCATCCGGGTCAGCAGCGACACCGCCGCCGGCTCGGCGTTCTGGATCTCGTCGACCACCACCACCGCGGGCTGCGCGGCCATCGACTCCAGCATCGCGTCCATGACCCCGGCCGGGCCCGCGGCGGACGCCTGCTCCATCCGCGCGGCCATGTCCGACAGGCCCAGCCGGGCCGCGGCCGACCGCAGCCGCAGCGGCAGCATGCCCGCCGAGACCCCGCCTGGCTCTAGCGCCGTCATCACCGCGGCCACGCCCAGGTGGTCGCAGGCCTCGGCGGCCAGGATCGACTTGCCGTAGCCGGCGCCGCCCACGACCACGACCACGACCACGCCAACGCTCGCCCCGGCCACCTGATCGGTCAGCCGGGGCCGCCTGAGGTGATACGCGGGGAGCCGGCTCAAGCCGCGCCGCCTCCGCGCCGCCCGGTCACCAGGCCCCGCGCCTGCTCATGGTCAGGATCTTAACTGCGATCCGGGGCGTTGACCTGGGGCGCTGCATCCTATTGATCCCTGGCTCGCCCGGTCCGGGTGATGATCCCGCCCGGGGCCCGGCCGATATGCTCGGACGGGCTTTGGGGGGAGCTGGGTTAGCCATGGCCGAGGGACTGAACCCGATCGAGGCCGGCAAGCAACTGCACGAGCACGGCGAGGCCGCTGAGCATGCCGACGACCCGCCTGAATCCGGTGGGCCGGGCGGGAGCGGGAGCGGGACCGGCGGGAGCGGCGGGGGTGAATCCCGGCACTCCCGGATCGTGCAGATCTGCGAGGCCGTGCTGCTGGCGCTGGTCACGATCGCCGCCGCCTGGGCCGGCTACTCGGCGGCCCGGTGGGGCACCACGTCGCGGGTCGAGATCGCGCGTTCCTCCACCCTGCGCAACCTGGCCACCCGGTACGACATCGCCGCTCTGGAGCTGCGCAACTTCGACTCGGCCACCTTCAACGCCTGGTACATCGCGTTCACCCTCAACAACAAGGAGAAAGAGCGGGTCGCGGTCCGGCGACCAGGAACAGCACGGCGGCCAGGAACACCGTGATCCGGACGTAGTCGTCGCCGACCTGGCCCGCGTAGTTGCCGGAGTTGAACTTCTCGGTCGCCGCGGTGTCCAGCGCGTTGCCCTTGGCCTGGGCGGGCAGCTTGTACTGGGGCATGTAGGTCGGCCCGGGCGGGGCGTGCGGGTTGTGCACCGGGTGGGTGGCCATCCAGGCGTTGAACGCGACCCGGAACGCGGGCCGGAAGCGGCATCGGCAGCTCGTTCAAGCTGCCCGGCATCAGGTACGCGCTGATCGTCTTCGGCTCGCTGCTGCTGATCATCTCGATCGTGCTCATCCTCCTCCAGCCCGGCCTGCCGTCC
>JBOHCO010000013.1:0-4610 GCA_050698895.1 Streptosporangiaceae bacterium | reverse complement strand
CGTCGGGCATCAGCGCGACGTGCGGGAAGATGAACGGCATCGAGGCCGTCCGCTCGGCCTGTTCCTGGGTTTTAGGCTCCAGGATCGAGGCCCAGTTCATGAGCTTCTTGCTCAGCATCCGCATACTAATACGATCGCGTATGGCTAGCGATTTGTCACCTGAATAATGACCCAGCGCAGATAAATCCCTCGACTTGGCGGAGGCGGCCTTCGCGGATCAGGTCGTCCATCAGCGCGGGGTGCCAATACGACGGCCAGGCGAACCACTTTCTGGGCTCGGACTCGGGTACGACCACGGCGGCCCGGACCCCGGCCACCACGAGGTCGGCCAGGGCCCGGGCGGGCGTCGTGTCCGTGTCCCGCGAGTCCGGGTAGGCCTGGTCCCAGCGGAATAGCTCGCTGGTGTGCAGGTGACCCTCGCCGGCGGTGACATCGGCCGACCGGGCGATGATCGCGCCGGAGCGCTCCAGGGGAGCGCGCAGCGAGCGCAGCCCGTCCCGGCTCATGCCCAGCTCGGTGCGCAGGTCATCAAGCTCGGACGGGCCGGCCGCGGCCAGGTGGTCGAGCAGCCGGGCCGCGCCGCGGTCGGCGGCGTGCCAGCGGGCTATCTCGGCCCTGGCGATGGGGTCGATCAGGCGGGCGACCGCGTCGGTGAGGAGCAGGTTCTTGCCCCGGTGGATCGCGGTGACCAGGTAGTCCCGCTCGGCCAGCTCGCCGAACCAGGGCCACTTGGTGGCGGGCCAGCTCGCGAAGCCGTGGCCCCCGGCCCGGTAGGGCTCCTCCTGGCAGGCCTCGTACAGGCTGGGCAGCGCGCAGTCCGGCGTCCGGGTCAGCAGGCCCCGCTCGTCCAGGAACTCCCCGGCCTCGGTCAGGCTCCGCAGCTCCCGGCCGGGGGCCAGGCGGCACTCGATGGCCCGGCGCACGCGTAGGTCGGCCAGCGTCTCCACGCCGTCATCCTCCGCTGGTCTCGGCCGGCGCGGAAGGGGTCACCGGCGGGCGTGCCGCCGGCCGGTCACCGTGACCGAGAACCGGGTGGTGGCCAGGCCCTGGCCGCCGCGCCAGATCTCGTTGCCGGCCAGGACGCCCTGGAGGTACCAGGACCGGGAGATCAGGTGCCGCCGCGCCGCGTCCAGCAGGACGGCCCGGAGGTTCAGGTTCCGCACCCGCCGGGGCGCGCCGGCCAGCCGGTACTGCACGTACTCCCAGCCGCCGCGGATGGTCCCGGTGCCGGTGCGCCAGTGGGTCAGGTAGAAGCGGCGGCCGGCCACGGTGACCGGCCGGGTGCCGGCCGGGCCGCGTATCCGGTAGTGCCGCGTCGTGGCGTTGAGCCAGATCATCACCTCGGCCCGGTTGGCGTGCCGGCGGGCCAGCCGGGTCGAGTTCAGCCACAGGTCGTAGCCGGCGTTCCAGATGCCGCGGGCGTGCTCGCGGGTGGACCAGGTCGAGGTGGCCGACCTGAGCGCGCTGACCCGCAGCGGCAGCACGGAGCCGGGGGTGCACCAGCCCCAGTAGCAGCCGTACTGGATGTAGGGGAAGGCCTCGGCGGTGTTGCCGGGGTTGTCGGCCCTGGACACCGAGACGGTGAACGCGGCCCGGCCGTGCGGGGTGAGCGTCAGGCACTGCCGGTCGTCGGTGCCGAACCGGTCGTCCTGCACCCAGTAGCGCCGGCCGTCGACGTAGGCGCCGGGCTGGTCGGCGGCCCGGCTGCGCGGTCCGCGCCGCACGGAGCCACGCCGCACGGAGCACAGGGTGCGGGTGGCGTGGTGACCGCGGCCACCGGACGCCGCCGCAGCCGGGCTGGCCAGCCCGGCGGCGACCGCTCCGGCGATGATCACGGTGAGCAGGCTGTGGCGCATGATGTCCCCCCGGACACGCGGCCGGCCCGACCGGACGGGCGGCGCCGGACGGGCGGCCGCGTCGCACATCACGCTAACCCCAGGGCGGCCGGCCGAGGGTGCGGGCCGGGCAAAGGTTCCGGCCGCGAACGGCCGGCGGCGGCCAAGACACCGTTATGCGCCACTGACGAGGATAAGCCGGTTATGTTCGCTCTGGTTCGTCGAGGGAGGCAAGCGGGCCGCCGATCCGGGTCGGCTGATCCGGTCCTGAGTCAGCCGCCTTCGGTCTGGTGGATCTGCTGCGCGATGTTGGCCATCGACAGGTTCGCGGTCCGGAACGCCGGGGTGCGCGGCAGGCTCAGGTGCAGCTCAGACGACACGGCGATGGTGGCCGTGCCCTGGCGGATCTCGAAGTCCAGCACGTGGCCGCCGTGGGTCCGGGACTCGTTGATGAAGTGCAGGTGGTACCCGGCGACCGAGATGCCCTGCTCGTAGTCCGGCGTGCGGAACCCGGCCAGCGTCCCCGTCACGTCGCGGAACTCGGTGACCGGCTGGTCGGCGGTGGCCTCGGTGAGCGGCGGGTACGGCTGCGCCTGGGCCATCACCGTGCGGGTCCGGACCCGGCTGAACATGCCGGAGATCCGGACCGCCTGCATCAGGTTCGCGCTCTCGACGACCTCGTCGATGCGGGCCTGGACCTCGCCCCGGCTGGCGGGCTCCGGCAGCGGCACGGTGGTCTCGGGCTGGAACCAGGTGACGGCGGCGAACGGCGTGTGGTCATCGGCCGCCGCGACGCTGGCGCTGCCGTCTGCGCGCAGGTGGTGGCAGACGCCGCCGAGTACCACCATCTCGCCGTCGAGGTGGTTGAAGGTGCCCAGCCCGAAGTCACCGTGGCCGAGCAGCTCGGCGATGGTCACCTCGCCGTCGTAGATGCCGTCCAGCAGCGCGGCCATGGTCGAGGTCTGGTACACCCCGGCGGCGGCGTGCTGGCTGTGCGGCGCGCCGTGATGGTGGGAGAGCACGGTCTTCGCGAAGCCGCGGAAAGCGTTGTGCGCATCGCTAGTCACTCAGTGCTGCTACCCCGGCCGCCAGTCCTCATGCACGGCCGGCCGGGAGTCTGCGTCTTTCTCCGGATACCGGGGCCCGCGGCCGGGCCGCGCCGGGCGGCGACCTCCGTAGCGGCAGCGGATTCGCGGCCGCCTGCCTCTTTGTAGCGTCAGCCTGGTCGGGGGCGTGGCTCCCGGCGACGTGGTCGCTCGACGAGACAAGGAGCTCCGCAATGTACCGAGTCCGTTATCTGTCCCGGTTGTCCCGGCGCGTACTGGCGTCTCGACCTTCCTGACCTACATCAGCGTGGGCCGCGGCGGCCGCGGCGGCACCACCGTGAACGGCATCTTCGACTCGGGGACGTTCTCCATGTCGCTGGGCGGCTCGGCCACCTTCGCCCCGACGCACGAGTACCACCTGGGCATCTGGTTCAACAACCCGCAGACTACCCCGAGACGCTGAGCGAGCCGAGCAGGGCCAGCGCGTCGGCCGAGCGGCTGCCCGGCTCGGCGTGGTAGACCACCAGCAGCAGCCCGTCGGTGCCGGTGATGGCCAGCTTCTCGCGCCGCAGCTCCAGCTCGCCCACCCTCGGGTGGCGGATCCGCGCGGTCGCGCTCTCGCCCTGCCGGACGTCGTGCCGGGCCCACAGCCGGCGGAACCGCTCGCTCTTCAGCGACAGCTCGCCGACCAGCGCCTCCAGCCGGGGGTCATCGGCGTTCGCCCCGGCCTCGGCGCGCAGCTCGGCCACGATCCCGACCGTGCCCTCCTCCAAGTCCGGGTGGTAGTCACGGGCCAGCGGATCGGTGAACAGCGCGCGCAGCCGGTTGACGCCCGGCGTCATCAGCGGCGACAGGGCCTGGGCCAGCGGGTTGGCGGCCAGCACGTCCCGGTACTTGTTCACCACGAAGGCCGGCATGTTGATCGTCGCCAGCAGCGACTCGATCCCGGCCAGCAGGGCCACTACTTACTGTCTGTGGGAGCTTCGCAGATTGTGCAGGTCGGGCGGGAGGCCGCGTTGGCCGATCAGGAACGGGTCGCCAGCACGCCCGTTCCGGGCGCGGCCAGGGCTTCCCGGTCGGCGCCCCAGGGTGCGCCTGACTCCGAGCGCGGCGAGGTGCAGTTGCTGCGCCGGATCGCCGGAGGCGACGAGGGCGCCATGGCCGAGTTCTACCAGCGTCATAGCCGGACGGTGTTCGCCCAGATCCTCTTGATGGTCGGCGAGTGCGCCCTCGGGGAGGAGATTCTTCAGGACACCATGCTGGCCATCTGGCGTGGCGCATCGTCGTTCCGGGGCGAGTCGAGGGTGACTTCGTGGCTGATCGCTATCGCGCGGCGGCAGGCGCGGGACCGGCTGTGCCGCCAGCGGTTCCGGGTCGTGGATGACGCCTGCCTGGCCGGGCGGCCGAGCCGCGAGCCTGGCCCGGATGTAGTGGCACTGGATCGGGCCGAGGCAGCCGAGGTGGGGAACGCGATCAGGGTGCTCGCTCCCGCCCACCGGGAGGTTCTCGGGCTGGCCTTCGGGGCCGGGCTGAGCCTTCCGGAGATCGCCGACGAGCTGCACGTTCCGCTGGGGACCGTGAAGACCCGGCTGACCTCGGCGCGTGCCGCGCTCAGCCGCTTGCTGGCCGAGGAGGGACAGAAGCGATGAGTAGCCCTGTGTCAAGCTGCGGCCTGTTGATCTTGGTTGAGCAGGGTCTGGAGGGCGCGGTGCCTGCCGGGGTCGTAGGC
>JBOHCO010000012.1:0-11512 GCA_050698895.1 Streptosporangiaceae bacterium | reverse complement strand
CCCTCCGGGCCGTCGATGGCCACCGTCTCCCTGGCGATCAGGCCGTAGTCGGTGGCCGAATAGTAGGTCATCGCCGACAGCGGAGGCGAGTAGGCATGAATGCTGGTCGCGGAGGCCTCGCCGCCGTGCGCGACGTCATGCACGTGGCCGGGCCCGAACGTCACCGCCTCGCCGAGCGCCAGCCGCCGGCGGGCCAGCCGACGGCCGCTCGGCCCGCGGTACCGCTCAATCAGGCTGCCCTCGGCCACCGCGAACGCGCCCGAAGACCCGCCGTGGTCGTGCCAGTCGGTGTCCTGGCCGCGCTCCCAGGCCAGCAGCCAGACGTCGCACGAGTTCGACCGGTGCAGCGGCAGGTACCAGCGCACGTCGGGGTCGCGCACCACCAGGTCGCACCACAGCTCGCGCCGGGCCGACAGCTCAACGGTGACCGCTCGCAGCTGTGCAGGTGACAGCCGGCCGCTATGCGGCGCGAGGTGGCGCATGGTGTCGACGATCGCCTGCTGCCGCTCGGGACTGACGCCCCAGCCCGGCTTGAGCCCGGACTGGCCTTCATCGCGCCTGGAGCTGCCATGGGCCTCAAGGCCATATTTCTCGGCACCAGCTCCGCCTGGGCTAACGGTGGTGACAGACACTCGACCTCCTCATGGACTACACCAGCATTATGCACCTGAACTGGCGATATCCCGCCGCTGGCGACGGGGCCTCAACGCAGCCAGGAGCCCTGGGCGAGGCGCTCGACATCGGCTCCGAACTGCCGGTCCGAGTCGATGGGATCGATCAGGCCGGACAGCGCCCCTACCAGGTCCTGGCCTGGGCCCGGCCACAGTCCTCCGGCCAGCGTCGCGGCCTGGTAAGCGGCCAGCAGCTCGCAGCTGGTGATCAGGCGGGCATGCCGGAGCGCCGTGCGCACAGTCGAGGCGGCGGCCCAGGCGAACGACTGAACGTCCTCTTGTCCGTTCGAGGTCTCGATCGTCCCGATCGCCGACGGCAGCGCCAGCCGCCGGATGGCATGCACCTCGCCTACGGCCCGCTTGTGCACGGCGACCAGGCCGGCGTCCGGCCCAGGTCGCGCGGCCAGCTGGGCGGGCAGGCCGGTGACCCGAGTGTCGAGCAGCCGGTGCATCCGGGTCGCGCTGACCTCCGCCGCGTGGGCCAGTGTCGCAGTCAGGTGATCACAGTGCGTAGCCAGATCGATTCCGTCGAAGCCGGCCGTTCCGACGAAACGCCCGTCCAGGAAGGCCGGCGAGTCCGTGACGCCGCCCAGGGCGCGCTCGACGGCCGCCGCGAGGGCATTGATGGCTCGCTCCACCTGGGCTAGCACCGGCCCGACCACCCGGAAGGACACCGGGGCCTGCAGCATCCGGGGCGGCCCGGGCCGCATCCCGAGCAGCGCCCGCAGCCGCGCGAGCACGCGGCCATGCACGTCGTCGCCGCGGGCGCAGGCCGCCTCGTACGGGTCGGCCGGAGCTCCGATGGAGGCGATGGACAGGGCCGCGGTAGCTTCCATCATGGCTAGCGCAGTCGCGGCCTCCGCGACACCGAGCAGGCTCAGCGCCGTCGCCCCCGGCACGCCCCCGATCAGCGCGACTCCCTCCTTGGGGCCGAGAGCCAGCTCGGACAGCCCGTGCTCGGCCAGGACGGGGGCGACCGGAACCGCCTCTGGCCGCACCGCCTCTGGCCGCACCGCCTCTGGCCGCGCCGGGGCATCGCCGGGCGCCAGGACGCGCCCCAGCCCGACCAGCGGGCCGAACGCGTGCGCGAGTTGCACAATCTCGCCCGCGCTGCCGGCGGCCTGCGCCGGGACGGCCGGCACGATGCCCGCGGCCAGGAAGTCCGCCAGCCGCTGGCACAGCTGCGCCGACACTCCGGCGTCGCCGGACAGGAAGGTCCGCAGCCGGACCGCGAACAGCGCCCGCACGTCGCGGGCAGGCAGCCATGGCGGGCCGCCGGCCGCCCGGGCCAGCATCAGGTTGCGCTGGTGCACAGCCTGATCCGCCTCGGTCAGGGCGACGGTGCTGAGCGCGCCCATGCCGGTATTGACCCCGTAGACCGGCTGCCCTCCGGCGAGCCTTCGCCGCGCGGCGGCGCAACTGGCCTGGACCTCCCGGAGCAGGTCCGGGCCGATCTCGACCGCCTGACCCGCGGCAACCCGCCGGATCAGGGCGGCGTCCAGGTCGGCCGCCGTGGTGAGCCGGTGAACCTCAGCCATGACTAGCTGATCTCGTCGCTGGTCAGGCTGAGGCGGTCAGTATCCGGCCCGGAGAGAAACCGGACCCACGGGTGCCGGCTCAGCTCTTGCCCGCGTTCCAGAGGAATATGTGGCCGATCGCGGTCGGGTAGGCACCGGTGACGTTCTTCGCCGTCGCGGTGAGGTAGTTGTAGAAGTAGCCGTAGATGATCGGGGTCTGCTCCAGCAGCAGGGTCTCGATCTGCCCGGCGATCTTCCGCTGGCTGGTCAGGTCGACCGTCCCGACATACTGCTGCGCCAGCTTGTCGTACTGGGCACTGCTGAAGTGCGCCGCGTTCCAGGGACCGGTGCCCTTCTTGACGTTGGTCGTCTGCAGAGGTGCGGTCAGGAACACGTTCGGCACGCTGCGGTGCCCGTAGTCGACCAGGCTCATCGTGGCGTCCAGCCAGTCGGAGTTGCCGAAGGTGGCCTTACCGTAGTAAACCGACGAGGCCTCCATCTTCACGTTGATGGTGACGCCGATGGCCTTGGCCGCCTGCGCGACAATCTGCGCGTAGGCCGAGATTTCCTGCACGTCGTTGCCGATCAGCTGGGTCTTGAACCCGCTGCCGTGACCGGCCGCCGACAGCAGCGACTTCGCCTTGGACAGGTCCTTGGCCCGCTGGGCGATGCTGGTGTTGGTCGACGGGAACACCGGGGCGAACGGGCTGTCGTTGCCCAGGTCCGCGAAGCCCTTGAACAGAGCCTGGATAATCGCGGGCCGGTCCAGCGTCAGGGCGATGGCCTGGCGCACCCGCGGGTCGGTGAACGGCGCCTGGTCGCAGCGCATCGACAGCTCGCGGTGCGCGCTCGACTTGAGCTTGATCACGTTGTAACTGCCGTTCAGCAGCTGCTCTCCCCCGGTGACCGAGAACTGGCCGAGCACGTCGATGGTGCCGCCGGTGAGGGCCAGGATGGACGGCGTCTGGGTGTCGTAGAAGGTGAACTCCGTCGCCGCGGGCAGGGCCTTCTTGCCCCAGTAGCTCTCGTTGCGGGTGAAGCTGGCGCCCTGCTTAGGCGTGTAGGACTTCAGCACGAACGGTCCCGTGCCGACGAACGTGCCCTGCCACTTACCGGGGTCGTAGCCCTTGGGCAGGATGATCATGTTGTAGTTATCGGACGACGTCAGGTACGGGAAGTTGCCGTTTGGCGCGTCGAGATGGAACTCGACGGTGAAGTCGTCGACCTTATGGACGCCGCTGGGCGACAGCACCCCGGCGAACGCCGACAGGGCGGCCGGCGTGTTCTTGGGGTTGGTCTGCAGCTGATAGGTGTAGACCACGTCGTCGGCGGTCATCGGCTGGCCGCTGTGGAACTTGACGCCCTGGCGGAGCTTGAACGTCCAGACATCGGCGGTGGGGTTAGACGACCAGCTGGTGGCCAGCACGGGCTGCAGGGTCAGCGTCTGGGTGGACAGGCACAGGTACTCGCCGGTCTGCCCGAGCATGTCCAGGCCGCCCTGGTCGGCGACGGTCACCGGGTTAATCGCCCCCGATGGCGTGATGATCCCGGCCCTGATCGTCGCGCCCGCCTGGCCCGCCGGCGCGGACGAGGATGCCGACGTGGACGGGCTGGTGCTGCTCGACCCGCAGGCGGCCAGCACCCCGCCGATGATGGGCGCCGACAGCCCGATCAGGGCGCCCTTGCGGACGAAGTCGCGGCGGGACAGGCGCCCGGCCGCGAACTCGTCGATCACGTGATTGCCGACCTCGGTCTGGCCGGCCCGCAGCCGGTCAAGCCGGTCATCTCTTGCGTTCATCGCCGGTCCTCCTCGGACACCAGTCCGGACCGCACGGGCAGCCCGTTCGAATTAACCCGGGGTCCGGGGGCGGGCCCCCGGCTGGGGATTCCAGGGGGTCCCCCCCTGGGCCAATGGACAAACAAGTTATGCGCAGGCTCGGACATTGTCACGGCACCGGTCCGATCTGCTGCATCCTTGTTAGCTGATCGATAGGAATGTGGCAGCGCATCTGGTGCCCCGGCTCGACCTCGGCCAGCGGTGGCTCGGTCGACTCGCAGATGCCGCTGGACAGCCGCCGGGGGCAGCGGGTGTGGAAAACGCAGCCGCTGGGGGGACTGGCGGCGGACGGGATCTCGCCGGCCAGCCTGATCCGCTCCGGATGCTCGCCGTCCAGGCGCGGCACCGCCGAGAGCAGCGCTTCGGTGTAGGGATGATGCGGTCCGGCGAATACCCGCTCAGCCGGGCCGACCTCCATCAGGCGGCCTAGGTACAGCACGGCGATGCGGTCGGAGAGGTAGCGCACCAGGGCCAGGTCGTGTGAGATGAACAGGTAAGTGGCCTGCTCCTTGGCCTGCAGGTCGACGAGCAGGTTGAGGATGGCGGCCTGGACGGACACGTCCAGGGCCGAGGTGGGCTCGTCGCACACCACGATCCGGGGCCCGCCGCCGAACGCGCGCGCGATGGCGACCCGCTGCTTAAGGCCGCCCGACAGCTGGCTCGGCCGCAGGCCAAGGTGCCGGTCCTCCATCCGGACCGAGCGGACGAGGTCGGCCAGCCGCTCCTGGAGCGCGCTGCCGGACAGGCCGGCCAGCTTGACCAGCGGGCGGGTGATCAGCTGCCGTACGGTGTGGCGGCGGTTCAGCGCGGAGTCAGGATTCTGGAAAACGATCTGCAGGGCCTTGAGCTGCTCGCGGCCGCGCTGCCGGACCAGCGGCCCGAGCGGCTGGCCGTCGAGTTCGACGAGCGAGCCCTGATCCGGCGGGATCAGGCCGAGGAGCACCCGCGCGAGCGTCGTCTTGCCGCTACCTGACTCGCCGACCAGGCCCAGCGTCTCGCCGCGCTGCAACTCCAGGTCGACCCCGGCCAGCGCCTGCACCTGCTCGTCGCGCCCGGCGAACGTCTTGGACACGCCCTGCAGCCGGACAACCGGGTCGCCGTCCGCCTCCCGCGTCGTGGGCAGGCTGATGTCGACCGGAGTGGACCTCGGCAGCTGCGCCGCAATGTCGTACCGGTAGCAGCGCGAGCTGCGGTCCGGCCCGGTGGCGAAGGCGGGCGGTTCCGCCTGGTGGCATCGGTCCTCGGCGATGGCGCAGCGCGGGGCGAAGATGCATCCGTTCATGACCTGGCCGGGCGGCGGCAGGAAGCCGGGGATCGTGTCCAGCCGCCCGTGGTCCTTACGCTGGCCGGCTCTGGGGATGCAGCGCAGCAGGCCGACCGTATAGGGGTGCCGCGGCTCGTCGAATACCTGGCGTGCGGGGCCCTCCTCGACCAGTTCGCCCGCGTACAGGACGCCCACCCGATCGCACATCTTGGTGATCACGGCGAGGTTATGGCTGATGAACAGGACCGAGGTGCTGAGTTCCGCGCGGAGCCCGGCCACCAGGTCGAGTACCTCGGCCTCGACCGTCGCGTCCAGCGCCGTCGTGGGCTCGTCCAGGATCAGCAGCGAGGGCTCCGCGGCGATGGCCATGGCGATGACCACCCGCTGGGCCATGCCGCCCGATAGCTGATGCGGGTACCGGTCCATGACCCGGCGCGGGTCAGAGATCTGCACCTTGCTCAGCATGGCCTCGGTCCGGCTCATCGCCTCGTCCCGGCTGGCCCCGGCGATCTCGTAGACCTCGGCGACCTGACGGCCCACTCGCATCGACGGGTTCAGGGCCTTGCCCGGCTCCTGGTAGACCATCGAAACGGTGCGGGCCCGCATCCTGCGCAGCTCCGCCGCGCCCATGTGCAGCGGGTCCTGCCCGTTGATGCTGATGGATCCGGAGCTGACCCGGCCGTTGCGCGGCAGGTACCTGGTCAGCGCGAGCGCGACGGTGGACTTGCCCGACCCGGACTCGCCGACCAGCCCGTAGGACTCGTTCCGGCCGATCTGGAACGACACGTCGCGCAGGGCCAGCCGGTCGTGGCCGCGCACCGTGTAGGCAACGTCCATGTGCTTCACGCTGACCGCGGCGTCGGGCACGTCGGGAGCGCCCGGAACGGCCGCCGCATCTGTCTCGGTCATCCGGCGAGCACCTGCTCAATCGAGTCGGCCACCAGGCCGATCGCCACGATCAGCGAGGCGATGGCCAGGGCGGGGAACAGCGTTTCCCACCAGTAACCAGCCCCGATCACCCCGTAATTGGCGTAGATGTCCGCGCCCCAGTTCGGCGTGGCCGCGTTGACGCCGAAGCCGAGGAAGGCGAGCGTGGCGACGGTGAAGATCGCGTACCCGAGCCGGACGGTGAACTCGACCAGGATGGTCGGAGCGACGTTCGGCAGGATCTCGGCGAACATCACCCGGCCGGATCGCTCGCCGAGCAGCCGGGCGGACGACAGGTAGTCGAGCTGGCTTTCGACGAGGACCGCCGACCGGACCGTCCGGGCGATCAGCGGCGTGAAGATGAACCCGATCACGATCACCTGCGTGGTCGCCGACGAGCCGATCGCCACGATGAACAGGAAGATGACGATGACGGTCGGCAGCGCGAGCACCGCCTCGACCAGCCGGCTGGTCAGGACATCCAGGATTCCGCCCAGGTAGCCCATCGCCAGGCCGAGGGCCGTGCCCAGGACGGTGCCCAGGATGGTGGCCAGCGCGGAGACGATCAGGATGGTCCGTGCGCCTACGATGACCCGGGACAGCACGTCACGGCCGATCTGGTCGGTGCCGAACCAGTGCGCGCCCGACGGCGGCTTGTTGGTCAGCAGCAGCTGCTGAGCCAGCGGGTTGTGCGGCGCTATCGCGGTGCCGAACAGCGCGCAGATGATCCAGAACAGCAAGATCACCACGCCCACCACGAAGGTCGGCCGGCGCAGCAGCAGCCGCCACGCGGGCAGCTCACGCTGGCCCGTGCTGGGCGCCGCCACCAGGGTGGCCGGCCCGGAGACTAGCTCACTCACTTGATCATCCCCGTCCGCAGTCGCGGGTTGAGCATGATCGTGAGCACGTCGGCAATGATGGTCGCCACGACGTACACGACGCCGATGGTCAGCACGCCGGCCTCGAGCATCGGGAAGTCCTTGGACGTCGCGGCGCTGTAGATGAGCCGGCCGATGCCCGGGTAATTGAACAGCGTCTCCACGATGACCAGGCCGCCGATCAGGTAGCCGGTCTGGGTCGCGATCACGGTGATGGTCGGCAGCAGCGAGTTGCGCAGCACGTGCCGCCGCACAACCACGCTGCGGCGCAGGCCCTTGAGCGTCGCCGTGCGCGCGTAATCGGACTCCAGCGCCTCGATCGTGCCGACCCGCGCCATCCGCGCGATGTACCCGAACAGCACGAAGACCAGCGGGATCACGGGAAGTATCAGGTACCGGAGCTGGGTCAGGAACGAGGCACCCGGCCCCGCCGAGGCCGTCACCGGCAGCACCTTGAGCTCCACGCCGAAAATGACGATGACCACGATGCCGGACACGAACTCAGGCACGGTCGCCGCTGATAGCCCGGTGATCGAGATGATCCGGTCCAGCGGCCGCCCGACATTCAGCGCGGCGATCACGCCGCCGAGGATGCCCAGCGGGATGATCACGATCAGCGCGAGCGCTCCGAGCTTGGCCGAGTTCACCAGGGCCGCCTGAAGGAAGGGCTCGACCGGGGACCGGTACTGGTAGGAGGTGCCCATGTTCCCGTGCAGCAGCCCGGTGATCCAGGACCAGTACTGGACGGCCAGCGGCCGGTCCACCCCCAGCTGGTGATCGAGTGCTGCTACCGCCTTCGGCGCAGCCAGGTGGCCGAGGATCGCGCGGCCCGGGTCGCCCGGCAGGACCTGGCCGGCGAAGAAGATCAGCAAGCTGAGGATGACCAGCGTCAGGATGGCCAGGCCGATGCGTCTCAGGAGGAACGTCGCCACGCGGACCCCCTCGGCGAATGTAGATGCAACCGCGCGGAACTACTGAATCGGCGAATTTTATTGTCGATCGGGGCGCTGCGCAATTCGCCCGCCCCACCGGGGGGCCGCCAGCCGCCGGCTGGCAAGTCGCGGGCCCGGGTCCGCGTGGCGCGGGCTAGTGTCGGCGCCATGCGGGCAAACCTAGCCAAGATTCCCTCTCGGTGCACCTGTTCGCGTGCCAGTAACCTGCGAGTCGGCATCGCCGCAAGGGAGGGCCTGCGTTCATGAGCCAGATATCCGGGCTGCTGACTGGCGCGAGCTTCATCGGCGACGGGACCGAGGCCGCGCACATCAACGTTGTGCTCGGCGTCCGCTCTGGCCCGGCCAGCCCGTACTACCTGGCGCCCAGCGGCACGTGAAGATCACGGCCATCCGGCTCGACCGGATGCGGCTCGCGCTCGACCCGCCGTTCCGCGCGGCCTGGGACCCGCAGCCGCGGGGGCATTTCGACGCCACCCTGGTCCGGGTCGAGACCGACGCCGGGATCACCGGATACGGCTCCGGTGACGCCATGGACGGCTTCGCGGGCCATGAGCGCTGGTTCATCGGCCAGGATCCGCTCCGCATCGCCCGGCACGTCCGGGTCATCGAGACGATCGGCTTTCACGCCGGCCGGTACTGGCCGCTGGAAGCCGCCCTGTGGGACATCATCGGCCGGGTCTGCGGTCAGCCGGTAGCCACGCTGTTCGGCGGGGCTCTCAGCCGGCTGCCCGCCTACGCCTCGTTTGGCGAGCTCAAGAGCGCTGCGGAGCGGGCGGACGCGGTGCTGGCGGCGCGGCAGGCCGGCTTTCGCGCGGTCAAGATCCGGATCGCGCGCGACGATGTCGCCGTCGGCCTGGCCGCCGTGCGGGCCGCGCGCGACGCGGCCGGTGACGACCTGACGATCATGGTCGACCTCAACCAGTGGTGGCGGATGCCCGGCGATGTGTCCGCCGCCCTGGATGTCACTGCTGTCCGGCGGATCGCTGCCGAGCTGGCCGAGCTCGGCGTCTACTGGCTGGAGGAGCCGCTGCCCGCGGCCGACCTGGCCGGGATGCGAGCGCTGCGCGAGCAGGTCGGCATCCGGGTGGCCGGCGGCGAGATGGCCCGCGCCATGCCCGAGCTGCTCGAAGCGCTGGCGGCCGATGCGCTCGACGTGTTCCAGCCCGATGTCGTGCTCGCCATGGGCATGCTGCGGGCCCGGACTCTGGCCGAGCTTGTCATGGCCGGCAATCGCTGGTTCACTCCGCACACATGGACCAACGGACTGGGCCTGCTGGCCAACCTGCATGTGGTCGCGGGCGTCGGGGGCGGACCTTACGTGGAATTTCCCTACGACCCGCCCGGCTGGACTGAGCAGCGCCGGGACTTCTTCCTCACTGAGCCGGTCCGCATCGATGCCGACGGCTACCTGAACGTGCCGGCCCGGCCGGGCCTGGGAGCCGAGATCGACGAGGCCGCCGTCGCCCGGTGGACGGCCTTCGGGAGGACGGCATGAAGGTCGCACGGGCCCAGTGCGGAGATGGCGGCGGCGAGATGCTGCCCGTCAAGCTGCCTACCTCGGCCCCGGCACCATCAGCAAGCTGCCTGGGGCGGTCCTGGCCGCCGGCGGCCAGACGGCCGTCGTGACTACGGACGGCGCGCTCGCCGCCACCCCGGTAGTGTCCGCCGTCGCCGGCCGCCGTCACCGCCATGCCGGCCGGCCTTGAGTCCGAGGGCCAGCCGGGCTGAACCGCGGCCGGCCGCACGATGGATGATGAGCATGTCGCGGTCTTCGACCGATCCCGTCCGAGAAGGAGGAGTTGGGCCATGAGCGATGCGCGCAGCGGGAACCAGCGCACGGCCGGTCCCCGGCCGGTCCGTGCCCCCCGCGGTACGACCCTGAGCTGCAAGGGCTGGCCGCAGGAAGCGGCCATGCGGATGCTGATGAACAACCTCGACCCCGAGGTCGCCGAGCACCCCGACCAGCTCATCGTCTACGGCGGCTCGGGCCGGGCGGCGCGCAGCTGGGACGCCTTCGACGCCATCGTGGCCTCGCTTCAGGACCTGGAGGGCGACGAGACCCTGCTGGTCCAGTCCGGCAAGCCGGTCGGCGTGTTCCGGACCCACGAATGGGCGCCGCGGGTGCTCCTCGCCAACTCCAACCTCGTGCCCCAGTGGGCCAGCTGGGAGGAGTTCCGCCGCCTGGAGGCGGCCGGGCTGACCATGTACGGGCAGATGACCGCCGGGTCCTGGATCTACATCGGCACCCAGGGCATCCTGCAGGGCACCTACGAGACCTTCGCCGCGGTCGCCGCCAAGCGGTTCGGCGGCACGCTGGCCGGCACCATCACGCTGACCGCCGGCCTGGGCGGGATGGGCGGCGCCCAGCCGCTCGCCGTCACCATGAACGGCGGCGTCGCGCTGTGCGTGGAATGCGACCAGTCCCGGATCACCCGGCGCATCGAGCACGGCTACCTCGACGTCCAGGCGGACGACATCGACGATGCCATCCGGCGGGCCAGCGCCGCCGCGCAGGCCGGCCAGCCACTGTCCATCGGGCTGCTCGGCAACGCGGCCGAGGTCGTGCCGCAGCTACTGCGGATGGACGCGCCGATCAACGTGGTCACCGACCAGACCTCCGCCCACGACCCGCTGAGCTACCTGCCCAAGGGCGTCGCCTTCGAGGACATGGGCGCGCTGCGGGCCGAGGACCCCGACGGCTTCACCCGCCGCGCCCGCGAGTCCATGGCCGAGCACGTCGCGGCCATGGTCGGCTTCCAGGACGCCGGGGCCGAGGTGTTCGACTACGGCAACTCCATCCGCGGCGAGGCCGAGCTGGCCGGGTACGAGCGGGCCTTCGCCTTCCCCGGCTTCGTGCCCGCCTACATCCGGCCGCTGTTCTGCGAGGGCCGGGGACCGTTCCGGTGGGCCGCCCTGTCCGGCGAGTCGTCCGACATCGCCGCCACCGACGAGGCCATCCTGGACCTGTTCCCCGAGAACGAGGCCCTGGCTCGGTGGATCCGGCTGGCCAGGGAGAAGGTCCACTTCCAGGGCCTGCCCGCGCGGATCTGCTGGCTCGGCTACGGCGAGCGGCACCTGGCCGGGGAGCGCTTCAACGAGCTGGTCCGCCGGGGCGACGTCAGCGCGCCGATCGTGCTCGGCCGCGACCATCTGGACTGCGGCTCCGTGGCCTCGCCCTACCGCGAGACGGAGTCCATGGCTGACGGCTCCGACGCCATCGCTGACTGGCCGCTGCTCAACGCGCTGGTCAACACCTCGTCCGGGGCCACCTGGGTGAGCATCCACCACGGCGGCGGCGTCGGCATCGGGCGCTCCATCCACGCCGGGCAGGTGTGCGTGGCCGACGGCACCGACCTGGCCAGCCAGAAACTGGAGCGGGTGCTGACCAACGACCCCGGCATGGGCGTGATCAGGCACGCCGACGCCGGCTACGAGCGCGCCCACGAGGTCGCCACCGAGCGCGGC
>JBOHCO010000011.1:0-3499 GCA_050698895.1 Streptosporangiaceae bacterium | reverse complement strand
GCGGGCGGAATTCATCGCGGGGCCGCGCCGGTCAGCTCCAGGCTGTCCCGCCACAATTCCTCCGCGCGGCCGTTGTCGTAGGACTCGTCGGAGGAACGGATGGCCTCTGGCCGGCCCGCGCCGAAGTACTGACCGGTGACGCCATCCAGATCGGGGCTGGTCACGAGCCGGGCCAGCATGGCGCCAGACTCCCTGGCGGTGTAGACGTACGGTGTCAGCACCCGGCGCAGCAGCGGCCTCAGGAGCGGCAGCACCCGCGTGGCGGCGAACCGGAGCGGCGCGACGGCCTCGCGCTGCAGGCCCGTGCCCACGACCATGCCCGGGTCGTAGGCGTTGACGGTGACCCCGTCCGGCAGATGGCGGGCCAGGGCGTAGGTGAAGTACATGTTGGCCAGCTTCGACGTGCTGTAGCGGCGCTGACCGGCGGTGAAGGGCCGGTCGGACGCGGCGGACGGGCCGAGCTCGCCGCGCGCGAGGGCGTGCGCGTCGTTCCAGGCCGGCACGGGTACGCCGGCCTTCTGCGCCGGGTCGTGGACGCCGCTCGCCACCACGACCACGCGCGCGGGCGGCCGCAGCACCGGCAGCAGTTCGGTCACGAGCAGAAAGTGACCGAGGTGGTTGACGCCGAAGGTGGACTCGAAGCCGTCAGCGGTCTTGGTCTGGGCGGTCCCGGCCTGCACGCCCGCGTTGCAGACGAGGCCGTACAGCGGGGGGAGCTCGCCCGACGTCAGCCGGCTGGCCAGCTCGGCGGCGAATTCCCGGACCGAGGCGAGGGAGGCGAGATCCATCGGCATCGCCTCCACCGTGTGACCGGAGGCGGCGCCGGCAGCGAGCCGGCCGACGGCGGCCTGCCCGCGGCCCGCGTCCCGGCACGGCAGGACGACGTGCCACGGCGTGTCGGGAGCGCTCAGGATCGCCGCCGCGCATCCGTAACCCAGGCCGCTGGTTCCCCCGGTGATGACGATCGTTCGGGGCTGGTTCTGTGTCATGCCCCCAGCCTGCGTCCAGCGCAGCGGACTTTGAATAATTGCCAGTGCACATTTCTTGCTCTAGAGTACGAACGTGCTCGCCGACCAGCTATCCGAGGTCTTCGACCTCGTCGAGGTCCGCGGTGTAGTGTCGGGCGGTGTCGCGGCGCGGGGCCCGTGGGTGGCGCGCGGCGCCATCGAGGACCGGCTGAAGTTCTTCGCGATCGTGTGCGGCCGGGCCCGGCTCGCCACCGACGGCCTCGACGGGCCCGTCGAGCTTGAGCCCGGCGACGTCGCGATCCTGAATGACCGGTCCTGGCTGGAACTGTCGGGCGGAACCGGCGACGGGCCGCGCCTCGAGGTCAGGCCCGAGGAGGATCTTTCCTCCGCCGGTATCGTCGCCGTCGGTCGCGCCGCCGACGACGTCGTCGTCGGCATTCGCGTCGACCTCAATCCGGCCGGACAGGAACTGCTGCTGGCGGCGCTCCCGCCGGTGGCGCACGTCCGGGCGGCGGCCGCCGCGACCAGCCTGCGCGGCAGCCTTGACCGGATCTTCGACGAGGTGACCGGCGACCGGGCGGGATCGGCATTCGCCATCAGGCAGCACACCCAGCTCCTGCTGCTCGAGGTGCTGCGCACCTACCTGGACCAGGCGGAGCTGCCGCCGGGATGGCTGCGGCTGCTGACCGACGGACGGCTGCGCCCGGCCCTTCGCCTGATGCACGCCGAACCCGGGAAGCCCTGGGGCCTGGAGGAACTGGCACGGGCCGCGGCGATGTCGAGGACGTCGTTCGCGGAGCGCTTCCGGGCCGTGGCGGGCATGCCGCCCCTGACCTATCTCAACCGCTGGCGGATGCTGCTGGCCCAGCGGGCTCTGCGGGACGGCGACGCGCGCGTCGGGTCGCTGGCGTTCGAGCTGGGTTACGCGTCCGAGAGCGCCTTCAGCACCGCGTTCAAGCGAGAGGTAGGCGAGTCACCGCTGCGCTACCGGCACCGGGTCCGCGACGAACCGCCCGCCCGCGCCGGTTCGCCGGCCTGACGACCGTCCGGTCCCGCGTTAGGCGGCGGCTGCCAGGAGGGCGGCGCGGGGCCGGGGATCCCGGATCGCATCCATCTTCCTGGCCAGGACTGCGCCAGGCTCCGGGCTGGCATCAGGGGGCCGGTACCGGCGGTAGTCGCGCAAGGTCGCGGCCGCCACTCATCGGCCCGCTGCCGGCGGCACAGGCTGATGCGTTCGCTGCGCATGCGCGCGGGCAGGTCATCGGGCACGACGGTGGCGGCCAGCGCGATGAAGGCGCGAAATCTGTGCCGGGTACTCGGGAGGCCCGGGCAGGCCGCCAAAGACGCGCTCCGAGGGGCTGCGCCTGTGACCGCCTCAGGGGCGCCGTCCAGGCAGCCAGTGAGATCGACGGCCAGGAGCGGCGACCGCTGTGATAGCGAGGCCCGCGCTGATAGCGCAGAACGGAGATCAACGGCAGTGTTGCATTAGCTGATCGTGGACGTCACGGGGCGTGGTGATGGAGCGATCCGCTGGTCAGGTGGCGGTCGTGAGCTGGTCGAAGGCCACGCGGATCCGGTGGTGAGCGGGGATGTCGTTAGCGAGTTCGTAGTAGCCGCGGCGGATGTTCTGCATGAGGGCGTGCCCGGCGGCCAGGATCCGGGCGGACCGGGGGCGTTTCAGGCCGCGCATCGGCCGGAGCCGGGCTTTCAGCCGCCCGTGATCAGACCGTCAAGCTGACGGCAACGTCGCCGATCGCGACGACGCCCGCCCCTGGCGGCACCGAGCTCACCGGCCAGGTCACCCTCCGGTACGGCCTGTCCACGATCTATCCGAAGATGAGCGGCGACGGGTTCACTGTCAGCGGCACCAGCCTGACCCGCACGGTCACGCTGGAGCCCGGCCCGCCCGTCAGCCTGAAGGTGCAACTCGGGGCGATCGCGAAGGAACTGCCCGGCACGGCGGACGAATACCAGCGGTACCGCGACTACAGCCCGAGGACTGCCTGGCTGACCCAGCTGCGCGAGTACAACAAGTTCTGGGTCGACAATGTCCCGTACATCGATCTCCCCGACAAGAACGTCGAGAAGATCTTCTACTACCGCTACTGGGGGAACCGGTTCAACTCCTTCGACGGGAACATCCCCGGCAACGACTACCAGTTCCCGGTTGACCTGGAGGGCGCGCTCGGCTACGACAACCAGATCTCGCTCACCGTGCCGATGCGGCTGCAGGACCTCCAGTGGTGGCGGGATCCGGAGTACTCCTACGGCTCGTGGCTGGCCCAGGGCGAGCAGTCGGGCTGCCAGGCCTTCCACGACAATCCGGGCGACACCGGCAACTGGGACAACACCTACGAGCAGTGGACTGGAACCCAGGCCTGGCAGGACTACCTGGTGCACGGCGGGCCTAAGGCGGTCGTGCGGCTGCTCGCGAAGTACGCCGAGTGCGACCTTTTGGGGCCCTCCTGCCGGTTCCGTGGGTGTCACCGGCTGGGGAGCTGTGGCCGGAGGCCGCCGAGGGTGAGCATGGC
>JBOHCO010000010.1:0-4728 GCA_050698895.1 Streptosporangiaceae bacterium | reverse complement strand
AGCGCCTGCCCGTGCGGCGTGGCCACGAGAATTGCTCGCCCGCGCTACCTGCGCCGAGACCGTACCCCGATGGATGCCACGGACGCGAGCCAATTCGCCGACCCGCCGACCGGCCTCACAGCCGGCCAGCAGCAGCTCTGTGACCTGCGCGGGTTCAAGGTGACATCTGGTGATGGCGGTCCGGGAACACGATCAGCTGCTGGCCCCACCTGCGCCGCAGCCGGTGAACCGGATCACGCCCCAGGAAGCGGTCGAGCGCGGAGCTACGCTGCCTGCCGGTGGCCAGGATGACCTGGTCATAGTGATGTCGCGCGGTCTCCGAGCGCACCGCCTTGGCCAGGTCCTGCTCGCTGATCAGGCCGCTGGCCTGGCAGCCGATCGTCTTCAGGTGGCGCACGGCCAGGTGCACCCGGTGCTCAGCCGCGGCGCTGATGTCATGACGTGGCCTGGGCGCGGCCGGGAAGGTTCCCATCTGAGCACCGAGCAGCAGTTCGGCGGGAGGCATCTTGATCGGGCTGGTGTCGACCAGCGACAGCACGACCACCTCGCAGGGCTCCTGCTCTTGCCTGGCGACCAGGTAGTTGATCGGCTCCAGATCGTGTTCCTCGTCCATCGCCAGCAGATCCATGTCCAGGACGAGCAGATAACGGCGCATCGCCATCACTTCCTTCACGGTGACGGCTACCCGCACGTCTGACTTGAAACCGTCAACGTGCCCTGAGGGCACGGCTATCGCCGGGTCAGGGCGACTCGGGGGCCGGGCCGCCCGGCCTGCGCTTGACGCGAGACCGCAGCCACGAGGTCAGGTCCCAGGCCGGCCACACGAGCAGGAACGGCGCCAGGCCGAGCTGGAGCCACCAGGCCCTGCTGTCCGCCGAGTCGGTCGTCAGGCAGCCAACTCCGACGGCGACGAGCACGAGGGGGTACCGGAGATCCCGCCACTGCCAGCCGCGCCTGCCGATCCCGGCCAGGCCGGCCGGCCGCACGTGAGCGCCAGGATGAGCCAGGCGGCCGCTTGGCCGGGGGAGGACCAGCCGGGTGAGCCACCAGACGGTGCCCAGCGTGCCCATCGCCAGGGCTGTCCAGCCCAGGATCTCGCCTGACAAGCGCATAACGGTTCCTGGCCAGTTCGTGGTCTCGGCAGAGGTGACCGGCCAGGAGCCTACGGGCTGGCCGCCCCGCCGAGAATCGTCAGATTTGAACTCACCGTCGCGCTCCGGGCGGTCCGGGCCGGCTGATTAGACTGGGGTCCAATGTGCCGGGTGATGGGACGGAGCCAGTTATGCCGCCAATCGTGATCGCCGTTGTCGCCGTCGGCGTGGCCATGGCCATGGGCATTCCGGCCACGCTGGCCATCGCACAGCGGTCCGGCCGGCGGGGTCAGGCCGCGGTTCGGCGCTGGCACCTTCAGGGGAGCGTCCCGCTGGCCGCCGCCGGGCTGGTGCTCGGCGTTGTCTCGCGGCAGGCCGGGCAGTCGCCGGTGACCTACAACGTGATGTACGTGGTCGCGGGCGCGCTGCTGTTCGCCGCCTTCCTGCTCGCGCTGGCGGGCGCGAGCGCCGCGACGCGCTCGCGGCGGAGCGGCGACGAGGCCTGACCGGCGAGGCCTGACCGGTCAGTCGCGTCAGTCCCGTCAGTCGCGCTCGCGGGTCCAGTGCGGGCGGCCGAAGAACCGGCCCACCACGTCGTGCATGTTGTTCCCCGTGTTGGCCAGCGCGTCGACCCGGTAGACCGGAGGACCGCCCGGTGCCGGGAGCTGCGCGGCCTCCTCGTCGCCGATCGTGCAGCGGATCTCGGTCAGCCGGAACTGCCGCACCTGGTCCGCGTCGATGAACCGCAGGCCGTGGTGGGTGGCGATCACGATGCCGTCGAAGACGTCGAGCTCGCTCACCTCGAGCACGTGCTCCAGGGTGCCGATCTGGGTGCCGCTGCTGCTCAGCACGGGTGTCCCGTGCGTCGCGGCCTGGTAGGAGATGACCGTCTCGTCGTCGTCTTCTTCTTGTCTCATGTCTGCCTCTGCCGCCAGAACGGCACGCCCGGGCAGGCGGCCGGATCCCAGGAGGCTACCAACCGCGGCCGGCCCCGGCCAGGCCAGGTCGCAGCGGCTAGTATCCAGCGGGTGCGGATCACGGTGCTCGGCGCCTGCGGCGCGTGGCCGGAGGCCGGCTCGGCCTGCAGTGCCTTCCTGGTCGAGCAGGACGGGTTCCGGCTGCTGGTCGACGTGGGCTACGCGGCGCTGCCCCGGCTGCTTGAGCACCTGCCGGCGCGGGACGTGGACGCGGTGTTCGTCACCCATGGCCACCCCGATCACTGCGCCGACCTGAACCCGCTGCTCCGGGCGCGGGCGCTGGACGCCAGCCCGCCGCCCCCGCTGCCGGTGTACGCGCTGCCCGGCGCCCTGGACGCGGTGCTGGCGCTGGACCGGCCGGGGATGCTGGACGACGCCTATGAGCTGCGCGAGTTCGCGGCCGGTGCCGACCTGAGCATCGGGCCGTTCGCGGCGCAGACCCGGCTGCTGCCGCACTGGCTGCCCAACGCGGGCGTGCGGCTGACCGCGGGCGGGCGCTCGCTGGCCTACACGGGGGACAGCGGGCCGAGCCCGGAGGTGGTGACGCTGGCCCGCCAGGCCGATCTGCTGCTGGCCGACGCCACCCACGCCGGGCCCATCCCGGAGGACTCGCGGAAGTACCTCTCAAGCCCGGCGGAGGCCGGCCGGCAGGCGACGCTGGCCGGGGCCGGGCGCCTGCTGCTGACCCACCTGTGGCCGGGCACCGACCACGCCACGGCCCTGGCCGCCGCGGCGGAGCACTACGACGGCGACCTGGCCGTCGCCGCCCCCGGCGTGGCCGCCGACCTCTAGGGCAAGGCCCCGCGGGGCGCCTGGGGCGGCGCCCGTGGCGTCAGGCGTCCACCGCGAGACAGCCAGCGACGTGAACGGCCCTCTCACGTTGCTGTGGCGACGTGAACGGCCCTCTCACGTCGCTGGGGGCGTTCGCGCGCGAAGAAAGAGGGCGCGCGGACGTCCGACCTATGACCTGCCGCGGCACCGGCTGACCTACGGCGTCACCGGCGGCCCACGCACCACCCGCACCGCCGGCCACAGGAACGCTACGTTACTGAATTCTTAGTGCACAATTACGGTCTGTTTACTGACATATTGCGGGATTGTTGGTCCAGCTACTTCACAATCGCACATGGGCCAAACGACCCTGTTGCCGTGAACGACTTTGTACTCGTCCTCGTGGTCATCACCGCTCTGGGATTCGACTTCACCAACGGCTTCCATGACACGGGCAACGCCATGGCGACGTCCATCGCCATCAGGGCGCTCGAGCCGCGCGTAGCCGTCGCCCTGTCCGGGGTGCTCAACCTCGTGGGCGCGTTCCTGTCGCTCACCGTCGCGGCGACGATCGCCAGCGGGCTGGTGGACACCGACCTGGTCACGCTGACCGTGGTCGCGGCCGGCCTGGCCGGCGGGATCATCTGGAACCTGCTCACCTGGCTGCTGGGCATCCCGTCGAGCTCGTCCCACGCCCTGATCGGCGGCGTGATCGGCTCGACGCTGGCCGCCGCGGGCGGGCACGCGGTCCAGTGGCGCGACCTGGTCGCGAAGGTGATCATCCCCGCCGGGCTGTCGCCCATCGTCGCCGCCCTGGTCGCCGCGAGCGGCACCTACCTGCTGTACCGGATCAGCCGCCGGCTCAGCGAGGGCGCGCGGGGCCACGGCTTCCGGATCGGCTCGGCCTCGGCCATCCGCGCCGCGATCACCGAGGTGACCAGCAAGCCGCCGAGCGACGCCGACGTGGCCAGGGTCCGCGCGCGGCTGGCCGAGGGTGGCTGGCCGCTGGCCAAGCCCAGCCTCTTGCATCACCTCAGCCAGGGCCTGGGGGTGGTGGCCCGGAGCCCGGCCGGGTGATGATGGCGACATGACGAGCGCAGACGGCCGTGTTAATGATTCTGGATCCCTAACAGGGCAGTTCTCGCCGGATGCCGCTCACCCGGCCGGTGACGGACGGGCTGACCCGAAGGCCGAGCATGAGCTGGCCGAGCTGGTCGCGAAGTCCGGCGGCCACCACCCGGCGACCTGGCGCGAGGGCTATCCCTACGACCACAAGATGACCCGGCACGAGTACGAGGAGATCAAGCGGTCCCTCCAGATCGAGCTGCTCAAGCTCCAGAGCTGGGTCAAGCAGACCGGCCAGAAGGTGGTCCTGATCTTCGAGGGCCGGGACGCGGCCGGCAAGGGCGGCACGATCAAGCGGTTCACCGAGCACCTCAACCCGCGCGGCGCCCGGGTGGTCGCGCTGGAGAAGCCCACCGAGCGCGAGCGCACCCAGTGGTACTTCCAGCGCTACGTCGAGCACCTGCCGTCGGCGGGCGAGATCGTGCTGTTTGACCGCTCCTGGTACAACCGGGCGGGCGTGGAGCGGGTGATGGGCTACTGCACCCCGGCCGAGTACATGGAGTTCATGCGCCAGGCCCCGGAGCTCGAGCGGATGCTGGTGCGCAGCGGCATCCACCTGACCAAGTTCTGGTTCTCGGTGTCCCGCGGGGAGCAGCGCACCCGGTTTGCCAGGCGCGAGACCGACCCGGTGCGGCGGTGGAAGCTGAGCCCCACGGACCTGGAATCGCTGGACAAGTGGGACGACTACACCGAGGCCAAGGAGGCCATGTTCTTCTACACCGACACGGCCGACGCGCCCTGGACGGTGATCAAGAGCAACGACA
>JBOHCO010000009.1:0-7173 GCA_050698895.1 Streptosporangiaceae bacterium | reverse complement strand
CACCACCGCCGCGCCGGAGGGCCCGGCGCGGCGGTGGCCAGGCCGCTGAGGGCCGAGCCGCCTGGATCTAGGCGCTGGGCGTGAGGGGGACGACGGCCTCGGCCGTCAGGAGCTGGAAGGTCAGGCTTTCCTGCAGGTAGAGCCGGACGCTGGTGTCAGTGTGCGACAGATAGCCGATCGACACGTCCTGGCCCAGCTGGAGCTCGAAGTCGCCGCCCCTGGTGGTCAGCACCAGGCCGCCGTCGATGGCCGGGGCCCACACGATGTCATCGGTGATCATCCGGCGCAGGTGCTCGATCACCGGGTAGCCGTGGTCGGAGGTCTCGCTGGCCGCGGTGTAGGCGGCGGCGCTGAGCACCACCGAGTAGGGCCCGTTCACCCCGGCCGACCGCAGCTCGCTCAGGGCCTGCGCGATGGCCTCCGGGTAACTGGTCGCCTCGGCCGGCAGCGCGATGGACGCGTTGCTGGATCCGGGCCGGATGCCGTCGATGTCCGCCGCCGGGTACCCGTCGAAGACCGCGCGGTCCTCGGCGAAGGCCAGCAGCCGCGCGGCGTCCTTGACCGGCTGCCAGTCGGAGTCCTTGGAGCCGCGGGACACGTCGTCGATCTGCTCGCGGTCCAGCGAGAACGGCACCCGCAGCTCGACCACCGACAGCACGTGCCGCTGCCGGGCCTGCACGCCGTCGCCCGGCGACTCGATCTCGCGGATGTGGCCGGTGCCGACCGCCGAGAGCTGGTCCCCGCCCGGGCCTTCCACGTCGACCACCCGGCGGCCGGCCACGTGGCGCTTGAACGTCCTGGCCGCTTCCTCCGCGACCTCCGCCCACGCGGCATCCGAGACCGGCGCTAGCTCGCGGTGCAGGTTATTCATCCGGGGAGGCTCCTCTCAGGCTGCCGATCTCCAGCGATCCGGTCGCTGCCGCCGTGTCCGCGGTGCCGGTGACCTCCGGCGTACCGGTGGTCTCCGGCGGGCCGGTGGTCTCCGGCGGGCCGGTGGTCTCCGGCGTACCTGTGCTGTCGGCCAGCGGCCCGTCACCCAGGCTCTCCAGCATGGTCGCCGACGGCACGAAGAACAGGCTCCCGGTGACCGCGGTGCTGAAGTCGAGCAGCCGGTCGTAGTTGCCTTCCGGGGAGCCGATGAACATGTTGCGCAGCATCTGCTCGGTCGTGTCCGGCGTCCGGGCGTAGCCGATGAAGTAGGTACCGTACTCGTCGCTGCCCGGCGCGCCGAAGGGCATGTTGTCCCGCAGGATCTGCACCTCTTCGCCGTCGTCGTCCAGGATCGTGGTCAGCGCGTTGTGCGCGAAGCTGGGCTTGACGTCGTCGGTGAGCTCGACATCGGACAGCTTCTCGCGGCCGACGATCCGCTCCTGCTGCTCAACCGGCTGGGCGTTCCAGCCGTTCAGGTCGTGCAGGTACTTCTGCACGATCACGTAGCTGCCGCCGGCGAAGTCCGGGTCCTCGGCGCCGATCAGGACGGCGCGTTCAGCGGCGGCGCCGACCGGGTTCTCGGTGCCGTCCACGAAGCCGATCAGGTCGCGGTTGTCGAAGTACTTGAAGCCGTGCACCTCGTCCGCGACCCGGACCGCGCCGCTCAGCCGGGACGTGAGCACCCGGGCCAGCTCGAAGCACAGGTCCATGCGGGCCGCCCTGATGTGGAACAGCAGGTCGCCCGGCGTGGAGACGGCCCGGCGGCCGCCGGCCTGGATCTCCTGGAACGGATGCAGCCCGGCCGGGCGCGGGCCGCCGGCCAGCGTGTCCCAGAGCCGGTCGCCGACGCTCGTGACACAGCTCAGGTAGGACTCCGGATCCCGGAAACTGACCCCTCGCACCAGCCCGGCCAGGTCGCCGCACACGCCGCGGACCACGTCGGCCGAACCCGGCTCCTCGCTGACCACCGCCACCAGGAAGATCGCGGCGCCGGTCAGCGGGGCCAGCACCGCCTGCGGCTCGATGTCCGCTGTGCTGGCTGGGTCGAACGTCACGATCACATCTTGCCCTGCCCGGCCAGGGGCCCGGACGCCGGCACGCAGGTCGCGCCGTTTTCGCTGCTCACGTCAAGCCCGCACCAGCACGTCCCGGCCGTTGACGCGCACCAGCACATCGCCGTTGCCGGATGTGCGGGGAAAAGGAGCGGTTTAGGCGGGCGCCCCGGTAACCCGCCACCACCCTCCCTCGGCGTTGCCGCTTCTTAACGAAGGTCCCGCGATTAACCTAGATGTCCTACGGGGCAGTTAAATCTCAGGGGGCGCACGGGGGTTCCGCATGGGTCATTCCTCCCATGAGGTCGGGGTGCGGCAGGCAGGTCAGTACCTGCGCGAGCTGCTGCGCCGCGACCCGTACCGCAATCGCTGGGCCTGGTACGGGGCCCAGCGCGAACGCGACCTCCACCAGGTCGCCGTGGCCAAGGTGCTGGCCGACTTCCTGCACCGGCACGACGAGGACGAGGTGGAGTACGGCCAGCTCACCCGCCGGGTGTCCCGCGCGCTGCGGGGCGAGGTGCTGAGCCGCCAGACGCTCGGCCTGTTCATCCGGGCGTTCGAGATCGGCGAGGACCACGCCGCCATCCTGTGGCGCCAGTGGCAGGGCGCGGAGCTGGCCCGCGTCGTGATCGGCGAGCTGCCGCCGCTGGCCGTCGCGGCCGGCGGCTTACCGAGCTACCAGACCATCCTGCTGCACGAGTTCCATTACCTCGGTCCCGACGGGCGGCCGCTGCGGCACCGCACGCTGCGCGACATCCGGTCGCTCGTGGACGGCCTGGCCAGCTACCGGTACAGCTACGACACCAGCGAGCTGACCCTGAGCCGGGTCGCCGGCGGCACGGCCAGCCCGCCCTGCCAGCGCGCTGACAACATCTGGGGCGTGGACATCACGCTGTCCCGCACGCTGCACCGCGGTGAGGCGCATTCGCTGGAGTTCGAGTCACGGTTCCGATACTCCGGCCCGGTCGAGCCGTGCTTCCGGCGAGTCGCGCACGAGCGATTCGAGAACGTGGCCATCCGGGTCCAGTTCGACCCGGCCCGGCTGCCGCGGCACGTCTACTGGACCGAGTGGCAGGACTACCGCGAGCCGGACGCGGCCGTGCTGCGCCGCGAGCCGCTCGCTCTCGACGCCGAGCACGCCGTCTACCACCGGCTGGACGTCCTGGATCAGGCGGTGGCCGGATTCTCCTGGGAATTCTGAGCGGATTGCAGCCTCTGAGACACATTTGAGGTGTATGACCTAGAAACGCGCTACCTGTGGCCATGCTGGACCACGGCGGAGCTTAACTCTTTACTTCGGGCATGGTGCACAGGCGGCCGGACCCGGCGGGTCCGGCATGATGCTCGCCGCGGTGCTGATCGCGGTCGCGTTCGTGGTCCTGGCCGCCGCGCTGTGCGCGGCGGCGGTGCTGGCCGTCCTGGGTGCCGCGAACGTGTACCTGTCCGGCCCCGAGGCCATCGAGCGCGACGGCCTGGCCCGCGGCCAGCGGGCGCCGCGCTGGTCGCTGGCCGACTCGGCCGGCGCGGTGCACCACTCGCCGCCCGCCCGGCCGCTCCAGCTGGTCGTGTTCGCCGACCACTCGCTGAAGTCGTTTCCCTCGGTGCTGGACGGACTGCGGGATCTGATCGCCCGCGGCGACCCCGACCTGGAGGTCGTCGTCCTGCTCCGGCAGCGCAACGATCTCGCCGAGCCGCTGCTGCGGATGCTGCTGGCCCGGCCGGCTGCGCCGGCCGGGCCAGACCTGCCTCAAAATCCCAGCCTGGACGGCGTCCCGGTGCTCACCGGCACGCCCGCGCTGTACGCGGCCTACAACGTGCGGGTCGGCCCGTTCGCCATCTTCGTGGACGCGGCCGGCCAGGTCCGCGCGTCCAGCCTGGTCAACTACGACTGGCAGCTCGGCAAGCTGCGCCAGGTGGCCGGCCTGCCGATCGGCCCGGCCCCGGCGCCCCGGCGCCCCGCGCGCACCGGCCTGCGCCGGCTATCGCGCCGGGCTGCGTAGCGCCATGGGAGTCGCGGTGGACGTGGGGGTGGCCGGGGCCAAGGCGGGCCTGGCCGTCCTGCTGCTGGTGGCGGGCGCGGCCAAGCTGGCCGGCCCCGACGGCTTCGCGGCGACGGTCCGGCTGTTCGTCCCGGCCGGCCTGCGCCGCCGGTCCCGCCGGCTGCCGCACCTGATCGCGCTGACCGTGGCGCTCGGCGAGGTGGCCCTGGGTGGCGCCAGCCTGGCCGCGCCGGCGGCCGGCTGGCTGAATCTGATCGTCCTGGCCGCGGGCGGCGGTTTCGTGGTGGTGGCCGGGATCGGCTACGCGCGCCACCGCGGCCGGTCCTGCCGCTGCTTCGGCGCGCTGTCGCGGCGCCGGTTCGACCGCGCGGGCATCGGCCGGGCCGTGGTGATCGCCGCCGTGGCCGCGATTCCCCTGGCGGGCCTGCCGGCGTCGGCGGTCCGGCTCGCCCCGGCCGACCGCGGCCTCCTGCTCGCGGGCGCGTTCGTGCTGGCTGCCGCGGCGTTCACCGCGGCGCGGGTCCTGGCCGCCAGCCCCGACCCCGTCCCCTGGGGCGCGCCCCGCCGCGACGACGCGGGCCAGAACCAGCCGAGCCAGGCTCACGCCGGTCACTCGCCGGCCGGCCTCCCGGCCGAAGACGTCACGGCCGGCAACCTCGTGGCCGGGAACCTCGCGTCCGGCCACGTCCCCGCCCGCCGCAACCCCGAGCCAGGGATGGTGTCATGATGCGGATCCCGCTGTTCCTCGTCGTCGCGCAGTGGGCGCTGCTGCTGGCCCTCGGGCTGCTGGTGATCACGGCCTACCGCCAGCTCGGCCGGGTCATGGGCCAGTCCAGGCCCGCCGAGGGCATCGGGCCCGGGATCGGCAGCCGACCGGGCCAGATCACCTACGAGCGCCTGCCCGGCGCCGGTGCGACGGCCCCGGACGGCGCGGACGCCACGCGCACCTTCGTGCCCGGCGGCGGCCGGCCGGCCATGCTGGCCTTCGTCGACCCGACCTGCCCGTCGTGCGAGGAACTCGTCACCGCCCTGGGCACCGCGCGGGACGCCGGCGAGCTGGGCGACACCCAGGTGCTGCTGCTCACCGCCGACCCGCCGGACTACGTGCAGATCTCGGCCGCCTTCCGGGCCACGCAGCTCGAGCTCGGACGGCTGGTCGACCGCGACGAGCTGGAGCCCTACCGGGCCACCGCCACCCCGCTGCTGGTCGCGCTGGACGGCTGGGGCGTGGTGCGGGCCGCCGGCACCGCCGCCCGGCTGGCCGAAGTCCGCGCCTACCGCCAGGCCTGCCTGCTGACCCCGCCGGCCGGAGCGCTGCTCCCGGTCACGACATGACCGGCCGGCTGGCCAGGCCGGGCCAGCGGGCCACCAGCTCCGCCCGGCTCAGCCCAGACCAGCCCAGCCAGTCACCAGCCCAGCCGACCACGGGCCCCGGCCGATCTCGGCCGCGCCTACGCCACGAGGGGAGACCGCAGCTCATGGGAGGGACACGATGGGGCGCCGGCCTGGACGCCCGCATCAGCAGCATGGCCGAGCGGGCCGTCAGGCGGCTCAGCCGCCGGGACGCATTGCGCGGCGCCGTGGTCGGCGGCACGGCCGGGCTGGCCGCGCTGTCCCTGGGCCAGCGGCCCGCCCTGGCCACGACCGAGGTGTGCGAGTGCGGGCCCACCCGGCGCTGCTCGGGCTGCCCCGGCACCGGCTGCCCGCCCGGCATGCGGCTGTGCAAGGGCTCGGCCACCAGCAGTTGCTTCAACCACCAGGGCTACCGCTGCGAATGGCCCAACGGCACGTGGATCGCGTGCATGAACATCGGCACCGGCTACGGCTACAAGGTCTGCTACGACTGCATTGGCCGGGCCGGCTGCAAGGACTGGTGTACCTGCCTCAGCCAGTGCATCTGCTGCCGCTGCCAGACCGTCGCCGACCTGCGGGCCGAGCAGCACCGCATCGAGTCCGCGGGCGCCCGGCCGTGACCAGCTGGATCGCCGTCCTGGCCGTCCTGGCCGTGCCCCTGGCCGCCGCCAACGGCTTCGCCAAGGCGTACTCGCCTTGAGGCGCCAACTCGGCGGCGTCGCTCACCGCCGGCCTTCCGGTCGGGAGGCTGCCCAGGACCGCGCTCGTGATCATCGCCTATGCCCTGCCCGCGACGCTGGTCTGGGCCGCGCTGGGCGCCTGCCTCGGGGTGCTGCCGCTGGCCCCGGCCGGGCTGGTCGCGGCGGCGCTCTACGCCGCCGGCTACGGCCTGTCCGAGGCGGCCGGCCGGCCCGGCCCGCGGGCGCCCGGCACCCGCTGGCAGGTGCCGCAGACCATGGTGGCCAGCGCGTCCCGGCGTCGGCGGCTGCTGGTCTGGGGCTCGATACTCGGGCCGGGGTTCGTGACCCGCAACCCGTACGCCGGGTTCTTCCTGCTGCCCATCCTGGTCGCGGCGGCCGGTCCGGTGCGGTCCGCGGTGCTGCTGGCCGCGGCCATCGGGCTCGCGCACGGCGTCGGCCGGGCGCTGGCGCTGCTGCGCGATGCCCGGCCCGGCGCCGCCGCGGCCGATCCCATGCGGCTCGTGCTGACCTCGATGCACTGGCGCAGGTTCGATGGCATCACCCTGCTCGTCATCGCGGCCGCGGCCGCTGCGGCCTGCGCGTCCCGGTTCTCCTAGCCCCGAACGACACCGTGGAGGAATAGGCATGCGCAGAACGCTTGTCGCCGCGATCACCCTGCTCACCACGGCCGCGCTGATCAGCGGCGCGGCCGTGGCCGACGCCAGCGCCAGCCGGCCCGACCGGGCCCGGCAGGAGCACTTCCGGATCATCAGCACCGTCATCGGCTCGCGCCGGCAGAGCGTGCTCGCCACCGGGGCCTTCACCGCGGGCGGCTACCTGGTGCCCGGCCGGCTCGTGGCCCTGCGGTCCACCGACCGCGTGGTGTTCCCCAACGGGTCGTTCCAGATGGCCCGGCACATCACCCGGCAGTGGCTGCCGCTGCCCACGGCCGGCTGCCTGATCCGGGAGACCCTGCGCGGCTCGTACTTTCTCACCCACGGCACCGGCGCCTACCGCGGCATCACCGGCTCCGGCGGGTTCGCGCTCCGGATCACCGGCGTCATCCGCCGCGCGCACGGCAAGTGCGGCGGCCCCATGACCGTCTTCCAGCAGATCGTCTACGCCGGCGGCCCCGTCCACCCCTAGCCGCCCCGCATC
>JBOHCO010000008.1:0-1987 GCA_050698895.1 Streptosporangiaceae bacterium | reverse complement strand
GGCGGCCAGCTCCGGCCGGAGCCGAACGGCGAAGTCGCCGAGTCGGTCTGGACACTGCTTTCCGACGTCGCTCACCTTCGCCGATCATCGCTGGTGGACAGCGGCCTCGCCCTCGCCCAGACCCTTCCGGCCACCGGTCACGTCGCTCCCGTCCCGGTTGGCGGCCTGATCAAGCACTGAGGCCGAGGCGCCGTCGGCGTCCCTTGCTCGACAAGTCCGCCGGTGAAACGTTCGTCCCTATTCCCGTTCGGGCGTGTTGATGCTCTGTGGGCGGTTTCCGTTGTTAGAGTTTGGTGCAGGCTGGTTCGCCGCAGTTTCAGTCATCAACGTAGTCTCGCCTGGCGGTCGGCCATGAATCGGCTCATATCGACGGAGGTCAGCGTAGTGCAAAGCAACGCCCGTGGTTGGCGTGGTCTCGTCGAGAATGATAATGACGCCCTGGTCAACAAGGACGGGCACGATTCCCAGGACATCAGCAAGACTCAGAACGACGATGAAATCCCGAATGGCCAGCCTGCCATGGGTAACGGCATCCACATCGCAGTAATGCGCCCGCGAAACTTTCGGGATGCCACTGCTATCGGTGCCTATTATCGCCAGGGAATTCCGGTACTCATCAACCTAGAGGACATGGATGATACGGGTGCCACACGCATCATTGATTTTCTCTCGGGTCTCATCCTCGGTCTTCTCGGCGACCTTGAGCGAGTTTCTAAACGTACATTCTTGATTGTGCCTGCCGGCTCGACAATTACTACTACACATGATGGCTTGACCGAGGAGGGTTTCTTTAACCAGGCGTGACGGTCGGTAAACGAAGCTCCGGTCTTTCCCTGCGAATTGACGCTGATTACAATGGAGCCGTATCAACCCGGCGGCACAGATCCAGTAAATCACCGCGTCTTCATCGCGGCCGAGACGCCGTGGCAGCGGCGCTGGCTGCGCTTCGTGTTCTAGGCCGGGTACGGGTCGGGGGTGGTGGTGTAGCTGCGTCCGGCTGGGGTGGTGAGCTGGAAGTGGCCGGGTGTGGGCTGGGTGAGTGTCCAGCCGGGGAGTTGCTTGATCTTGTGGTGGGTGCGGCAGTAGCCGCCGAGGTTGCATTCGCAGGTGGGGCCGCCCTGGTCGTAGGGGGTGGTGTGGTCGAGGTCGGCGTGGTGTGCGGGCTGGCGGCAGCGGGGGTTGCGGCAGGTCTGGTCCCGGGCGGTGACGTAGTCGCGGATCTTGGTGGTCGGCCGGTAGGCCGAGGTGGCGGTGGTGTGCGCGCACCCGCCGGGCGATGCTGCGTCCGCGATCGCCTGGCGGCGGGCGCGGGCTTGGGCGCGGCGGGCGGCGCGCAGCACCGCAGCCCTGATCCCAGTGCCGGAGATGGCGGAGCCGCCGGTGCTGGTGCCGGTGGTGCCGCTGGTGGTGGGTCCGGGGTCGGCGTGGGCTAGCTGGTTCACGGTGCTGGCGGGGATGGTGACGGTGACCTGGCCGGTGACCCCGGCCGGCCGGCGGGCGGCACCCTGGCGGTGCCGGCGGCGGATGGTCTCGGTGGCGATGGCGTAGCCGTCGGCGTCGGTGAGGATGACCTGCCAGCGGGCGTGCGGGTCGGCGGCGGCGGTGAGGGCGAGCAGCCGGGCCTGGGTGCCGGTGATGGGGCCGATGCGGCTGAGGGTGGCGGGCCCGGCGGGGTCGCCGGCCAGGGCCCGCCAGGAGATGACCAGCTCCAGCAGGCCCCGTGGCGGGCGGCCGGGCTGACCGCGCGGCGGCGGGTTCGAGGGCGGGCGGCCGGGTTCGCCGCTGGGCGGCGGGTGGCTGGGTGGCGGGTGGCCGGGCTGCCCGGGGGGCGGGTGGCCGCCGGGGGGTGAGTGACTGGCGGGTGGTGAGTGGCTGGCGGGTGGTGAGTGACTGGCGGGGGGCAGGTGGCCGCAGGGTGGCGGCTGGCCGAGGAACGGGGGGATCTGGGCGGCGGTGCCGGGGATCGGCGGCCAGGCGGACGGCGGGC
>JBOHCO010000007.1:0-1656 GCA_050698895.1 Streptosporangiaceae bacterium | reverse complement strand
GGCGAGCGCGGGATATGGTCAGGGTGTGCCGGGCTATAGCTTCGTCGTGGTGGCCAGCCGGCTGCCCGTGGACCGCAGCGAGGAGCCGGACGGCCAGGTCCGGTGGCGGGCCAGCCCCGGCGGCCTGGTCGCCGCGCTGGAGCCGGTGGTCCGCGAGGCGGGCGGCGCCTGGGTGGGCTGGCCCGGCGACGCCAGCCCGGCCCCGGAGCCGTTCGACTTCGAGGGCATGCGGCTGATCGGCATCGGCCTGTCGCCCCGGGAGATCAGCGACTTCTACGAGGGCTTCTGCAACGCCACCCTGTGGCCGCTGTACCACGACGTCATCGCGCCGCCGGAGTTCCGCCGCCCGTGGTGGGAGGCCTACGTCACGGTCAACCGGCGGTTCGCGGAGGCGGCCGCGCGGCAGGCCGCGCCCGGCGCCACGATCTGGGTCCACGATTACCAGCTCCAGCTGGTCCCCGGCATGCTCCGCGAACTGCGCCAGGACGTGCGGATCGGGTTCTTCAACCACATCCCGTTCCCCGGCTACGAGATCTTCGCCCAGCTCCCGTGGCGCCGTCAGGTCGTCGAGGGCCTGCTCGGCGCGGACCTGATCGGCCTGCAGCGGCAGAGCGACGCCACCAACTTCCTGCGGGCCAGCCGCCGGGCGGCTGGGCTGACCACCCGCGGCGCGATGGTCCGGGTGCCCGGCCCGGGCGGCGACCGGGAGGTCCGGGCGGCCGCGTTCCCGATATCGATCGACACCGCCGCGTTCGAGGAGATCGCCGGGCGGCCCGAGGTGCAGGCCCGGTCACGGGAGATCCGCGAGACGCTGGGCGACCCCGGCCTGGTGCTGCTCGGCGTCGACCGGCTCGACTACACCAAGGGGATCCTGCACCGGCTCAGCGCCTTCAGCGAGGTGCTGGACGAGGGCCTGCTCAAGGTGCCAGGCACGGTGCTGGTGCAGGTGGCCAGCCCCAGCCGGGAGCGGGTCGAGCAGTACCGGCTGCTGCGCGACGAGGTCGAGGTCACCGTGGGGCGGATCAACGGCGAGCACGCCGAGCTGGGCACCCCGCCGGTGCAGTACCTGCACCAGTCCTACCCGCGGGACGAGATGGCGGCACTGTACCTGGCCGCCGACGTCATGCTGGTGACCGCGCTGCGGGACGGCATGAACCTGGTCGCCAAGGAGTACGTGGCCAGCAAGCTGGACGAGTCCGGCGCGCTGGTGCTGAGCGAGTTCACCGGGGCGGCCGACGAGCTGACCGGCGCGTTCCTGGTCAACCCGCACGACATCGAGGGCCTGAAGGAGACCATCGTGCGGGCGGCGACCGTGTCGCCCGCCGAGGCCAGGCGGCGGATGCGCGCCATGCGCCGGCGCGTCCGCGAGCACGACGTCGCTTACTGGGCGGCGAGCTTCCTGCGCGCCCTGGACCAGAGCCGGCCGGGCGGCCCTGTTAAGGAAGAGGAAACCTAGGCCACGGGGGCTGACGATGGGGGCGGGGGCCCAGGTACTGGTGGTGGGGGCGGGGCCGTCGGGACTGCTGGCGGCGGTGGAGCTGGCCCGGCACGGGGTGGCCGTGCGGCTGGTGGAGCGCGAGCCCGAGCCGCACCGGGAGGCGCGCGCGACGGCGATCCAGCCGGGCACGCTGGAGATCCTGGCCCAGGCCGGGGTGG
>JBOHCO010000006.1:0-2541 GCA_050698895.1 Streptosporangiaceae bacterium | reverse complement strand
GGCGGCCAGCTCGGCCGGGCTCGGCTCGCGGCCCGCGCCCGGGCTCACGGCCGGGCTCACGCAGGTCAGCTGGGCGAACGCGAGCGAGAACCGGCCCGACTCCGGGACCACCAGCAGCACCCGGTCGCCGGCCCGCAGCCGGGGCCGGGCCGCCTCCAGCATGACGAAGATGCTGGCCGCGCCGGTGTTGCCGGCCGTGTGCAGGTTGGTGAACCAGCGGCTCTCGTCCGGGTCATGGCCGGCCGCCCGGAGCCGCTTGAGCAGCTTGGCCCGGAAGTGCTCGGCGCCCACGTCGCCTTGCGTCGTGCCGGTGGCCAGCATCCGCACCGCCGACGCCGGGATGCCCCGGTCGGCCAGCGCGCGCCGGGCCGCGCTCGCCGCGAGCTCCTCGTTCAGCATCAGCGTGCGGCCCTGGTCGTCCACCGCGTAGTGCCGGGTCCTGATGCCGTTCGCCGCGAGGGCCTGGCGGCCGAGCCGGGCACTCCGGGTGGTGTCGTCGGTCAGCCGGGTCATGAGCTGCTCGTTGTCCACCGGCTCGCCGGGGAGGTAGGCCCCGACGCCGGTGATGTATGCCTCTGCCATGCGGCCCATTCAGCCACCGGGCCGCCGCCCGCACCCGAGCCCGACTACCCGGCCCGGCTGAGCACAACTACTCAATCACCGCCACCACCGCCGGGCTGGGTGGCCGTGCTCATGATCCCGGAATTCCGTCCGCACATAGCGCTGATGGACTTCCGGGATCATGAAGCCCACGGCGAGCCGCAGGCCGCCCCGGGCACGCCGGTCAGTCGGTCGGGCTGGCGGGGGTGCCGCTGACAGCGTCCAGGAGCTGGGCCAGGCGGGAGCGGAACGAGGGGCCGCCGGCCGGAGCGGCCACGTGCCGGCCGGTCCCGGAAGGCATGGCGGTCATCGACGCCGGCAGGCCCCGGTGGCTGACCTGCCTCGGGCCGCAGGGCTCGCCGGCCGCCGCGCTGACCAGGTGCTGGGCGGCCTCGAAGGACAGCGGCGAGGTCTCCGCCGGCACGGCCAGGGCCTCGTGGGCCAGGGCCCCGAGCTCCGGGTCGCCCCGGTCCAGGGCCAGGATCGTCGCGCCGGCCCGGCGGACGTCGCTGAGCCGTTCCAGCAGCTCATCGGGGACGGCGGCCGGGCTGACCACCAGGAGTGTCTCGTCGCGGGTCGCGGCGCGCAGCCGGTCGATGCTCACCCGGAGGTGGGCCGGGGCGTTGGCGGGAGGTGCCCAGCGGACCAGGGTGGGCTCCAGCTCGGGGATCTCGGCCAGCCGGCTCTCGTCGGCCAGGTGGGCGGCCATGTGCCAGGGCTCGTCGCTGGGCGTGCCCACGACCAGGAGCCCTTGCGGCGTCCGGGAGTAGTCCCGCAGGGCCCGCGCGAACGACCGGGTGTGCTCCAGCCAGCCGGTCGGCGCCAGCAGGGCGCGCAGGGCCGCGACCTGATCGGCGTTCATGTCCTCCATGGTGCCCGACGACCGTCATGAGCGCAGCAACTTCGTGACTATATGACTACAACCTGTTGACGACGACTCGGCCAGCGTACGCGGCCGGCGCCGCTCTGCAAGGATCTAGCCCATGCCTGCTAACGACAGCCCCGCCCCCGGCAGCCCCGCCCCCGGCCAGCCCGCCACCGACGGCGCCGACTTCTCCGGACTGGTCGTCGGGGTCCTGGGCGGCACCGGCGATCAGGGCCGGGGCCTGGCCCGGCGGCTGGCTCACGCGGGCGTGCCGGTCATGATCGGCTCGCGGGACGCCGGGCGGGCGGCCACGGCGGCCGCCGAGGTGGCGGAGACGATCCATGACGGGGCCCGGATCAGCGGGGCGGCCAACCAGGAGGTCGCGGCCACCGCCGACCTGGTCATCGTGGCGGTCCCCTGGGAGGGGCACCGCGACCTGCTGGCCAGCCTGGCCGGGACGCTGGCGGGCAAGGTGGTCATCGACTGCGTCAACCCGATCGGCTTCGACAACCGCGGCGCCTACCCGCTGCCGGTGCCGGAGGGCAGCGCTGCCCAGCAGGCGGCCGCGGTGCTGCCGGACAGCACGGTGGTGGGGGCGTTCCACCACGTGTCGGCGGTGGTGCTGCTGGACCCGGAGGTCGCCGAGCTGAACCAGGACGTGCTGGTGCTCGGCGACGACCGGGCGGCCACGGACCGGGTGCAGGCGCTGGCGGGCCTGCTGCCCGGCGTCCGCGGCATCTACGCAGGCCGGCTGCGCAACTGCGGGCAGGTGGAGGCGCTGACGGCCAACCTGGTCTCGGTGAACCGGCGCTACAAGGCCCACGCCGGCCTGCGCATCACCGACGTCTGAGCCCGATAGCCAGGCCCGCGCCTCAGCGGTAGGAGTGCTCCTCGTCCGGGAACGTCCCGGAGACCACCTCGCCGGCGAACGCCTGCACGGCGCCGCGCAGCACCCCGGCCACGTCGGCGTAGCGCTTGACGAACTTGGGGGTGCGCGGCGACAGGCCGGCCATGTCCTGCCAGACCAGCACCTGCGCGTCGCAGGCCGGCCCGGCGCCGATGCCCACGGTGGGGAT
>JBOHCO010000005.1:0-2600 GCA_050698895.1 Streptosporangiaceae bacterium | reverse complement strand
GTCGGCGGATGCACGTGGTACAGCAGCGAGGAGTCGGACCCGAAGCCCTCCTCGCCCATCAGCTCCTCCGCGTACAGGTGCCCGTCCGGCGCCCGGAAGCGGGTGTGACGCTTGCGCGGAATCTCTCCAGCTACCCGGTAGTAGGGCATGTCGCCTCCTCTGCGGCCTATGCGCGACCATAGGCTGCTGCCAGCCAGCCTAACTAGGAAGGACCAGCGCGTCATGAACGACCACCGTCCCCCGGACGGCCACCCCGTGCTGCGCGGCCTGGGCCTGTGGGCCGTGGCCGCGGGCGTGGTCGTGCTGGCCGCCGCGGCGTTCGTGCTCTCCTACCCTGGCATCCACGCCGTGGCGCTGCACGCCGGGGTCTCCCGGCCGCTGGCCCGCATCTATCCGGTGATCTTCGACGCCATGCTGGTGATCGCGAGCGCTGCCGTGCTGTCCCTGCGCGGCGCGGGGCTGCTCAGCCGGTGCTACGCCTGGCTGTCCCTGCTGGTCCTGCTGGCCGCCGCGGCCGGCGCCGACACCCTGCACTCCGTCGACGTGAAGCTGCCGCACCGGGCGGCCGCCGCCGCGGCGGCGATCATCCCGTGGGCGCTGCTGCTGATCGGCTTCGGGCTGCTGCTGGCCATGCTCCGGCACGCCAGGCTGCGCCGGGCCGCGGCCGCCGCCAGGGACGCCGAGCTGGCCCCGCCGCCCGTACCTGCCCCGGCGATGGCGGCGCTGCCCCCGGGCACTGCCGTCCAGGCCGACCTTTCCGAGGCTCCGAAACAGGCTTCGCCTCTCGAACTGCCGCCCGCCGCCGGCGAGGCGACGCAGCCGGGCGACCCCGACCCCGGGCACGCCGAGCCCGAGCAGGCCGACCCCCAGCATGCCGAGGCCGGCGAGATCATCCTGGCCGCCCCGCTCGTGCCCCAGCCTCGGGCCGAGGAGTCGCGGGAGACCGCGCCGTTCCACCGGATGTGGAGCACCCCGACGCCCCCCGACGAGGACGACGAGGGCTAGGGGCGGGCTAGGGGCGGGCGGCGACCAGGGCGGTCGCGATGGCGGCGATGCCCTCGCCGCGGCCGGTCAGGCCTAGCCCGTCGGTGGTCGTGCCCGAGATGCTGACCGGCGCGCCGCCCAGGCAGGCCGACAGCGCCGATTCGGCCTCGGCCCGGCGCGGCCCGATCTTCGGGCGGTTGCCGATCACCTGAACGGCCAGGTTGCCGACCACGAAGCCGGCTTCGGCCAGGATCCGGCCGGTCTCCTCGAGAAAGGCCGTGCCGTGCGCGCCCGCCCACTCGGGCCGGTCGGTGCCGAACTGCCGACCCAGATCACCCAGGCCGGCCGCCGACAGCAGCGCGTCGCAGGCCGCGTGCGCGGCCACGTCTCCGTCGGAGTGGCCCGCCAGGCCCGCCTCGCCCGGCCACAGCAGCCCGGCCAGATAAAGCGGGCGGTCAGCCGCGAGCGGGTGGACATCAGTGCCGATTCCCACGCGCGGCCAGCCGCCCGGTGCTACCAGATCTGCTGGCACGCCAATTCCAGAAAGGCGAGCTCAGTTACCGAGAATCTCGTCGAGCAAGGCCTCGGCCTTGTCCTCATTCGTCTTCTCGGCCAGGGCCAGCTCGCTGACCAGGATCTGCCGGGCCTTGGCCAGCATCCGCTTCTCACCTGCGGAAAGCCCGCGCTCCCGGTCCCTGCGCCACAGGTCGCGCACGACCTCGGCTACCTTGTTCACGTCGCCGGAGGCAAGCTTCTCCAGGTTGGCCTTGTAGCGCCGGGACCAGTTGGTCGGCTCCTCTGTGTACGGGGCGCGCAGCACCTCGAACACCCGCTCCAGCCCTTCCTGCCCGACCACGTCCCGGACGCCGACCAGCTCGGCATTGTCCGCGGGGACACGCACAGTCAGGTCGCCCTTGTCGACCTTGAGCACGAGGTAAGCTCTATCCTCACCTTTGATCGAACGGGTCTCGATCTCCTCGATCCGAGCAGCCCCATGATGGGGGTAGACGACGGTGTCGCCGACCTTGAAAGACATGTGGCATGTACCCCTTCCGCTGGAGCCATCTTACCACGCGGATCCGAGGCGATTAGCCCTCGTTGATGGCAAAGATGCAGGTCAATGGCTCGATTACTGGCACTGATTTTCGCTGTGTCGGCCCGGGGAGCCACCCCCGGTCCCCCACCGCGCCCTCCGGCCGGTCGCCCGGAGGGCGGTCCGGGACCCGCCGGCGCAGCCCAGGCGGTCCCGGATCACGGAGACTGGGCTCATACTGAAGGTGAAGGCTAGCTCTTGCCGGAGAGGTGCTTGTGAACCTTGGCGGCGAACCGGAACGGGACGACTCGGGCCTCCCGCCGGTCGACATAGAGGTTCCCGACGACGCGCGGGAGCTTGATCGGGATGTGCAGGCATACCGGCGGGAGATGCGCGCGCGCCGCCGCCGGGAACGCCGGATGCGCCTGCACGGGCCGCTCACGCGCGACGGGGTGGTGCTGCCGCTGCTGGCCAGCTGCCTGGTCCTGGCCCTGATCGCGGGAACGCTGCTGACGGTGTTCACCGCCGGGCCGAACGGCGAGGGTGACCTGCCGCGCCAGCCCCGGAGCCCGAACGCGGCCGC
>JBOHCO010000004.1:0-3385 GCA_050698895.1 Streptosporangiaceae bacterium | reverse complement strand
GGCGTCGGGCGGCGGCGCGGGCGGGCTGCAGGGCGTGCTGGGCGTGGGCCGGTCGCGGGCCAAGGTGTTCGACGCCGAGCGCCCGAGCACCAAGTTCTCCGACGTGGCCGGCTACGAGGGGGTCAAGGAGGAGATCGGCGAGGTGGTCGACTTCCTGCGCAACCCCCAGCGCTACGCCCGGGCCGGCGCCGTGGCCCCGCGCGGCGCGCTGATGATCGGCCCGCCGGGACCCGGCAAGACCCTGCGGGCCCGGGCCGTGGCCGGCGAGGCCTCGGTGCCGTTCTTCTCGGTGGCCGGCTCGAGCTTCGTCGAGCTGTTCGTCGGCGTCGGTGCCGCGCGGGTGCGCGACCTGTTCGCCGAGGCCCGCAAGCGGGCGCCGGCGATCATCTTCATCGACGAGATCGACGCCATCGGCCAGCGCCGGGCCGGCTCCGGCGTGGCGGTGTCCAACGACGAGCGCGAGCAGACGCTGAACCAGCTGCTGTCCGAGATGGACGGGTTTGACGTGACCCAGGGCATCGTCGTGCTCGCCGCCACCAACCGGCCCGAGGTGCTCGACCCCGCGCTGCTGCGGCCGGGCCGCTTCGACCGGCAGATCACGATCCCGCTGCCCACGCTGCCCGAGCGGGCGGCCATCCTGGCCGTGCACTCCAGGGACAAGAAGCTCGCCCCGGACGTCGACCTGAACGTGGTGGCCAGGGGCACGCCCGGCTTCTCCGGCGCCGACCTGGCCAACCTGGCCAACGAGGCCGCGATCTTCGCCGTCCGGGGCAACCGCGAGGTCATTACCGCCGAGGACTTCGACGACGCCAGGGACCGGATCCTGCTCGGCCGCCGCGAGGGCTCCAACGTGCTGCTGCCCGAGGAGAAGCACTCGGTGGCGGTGCACGAGGCCGGGCACGCCCTGGTCGCCGCGCTGTCGGAAAACGCCGACCCGGTGTCCAAGGTGACGATCCTGCCCGCCGGGCAGGCGCTGGGCGTCACCCAGCAGCTGCCCCTGGTCGAGCGGCACCTGTACGGCGAGGACTACCTGACCGACTCGCTGGCCGTCCGGCTCGGCGGCCGGGCCGCGGAGCTGGTCGAGCTGGGCCAGGGGTCGACCGGCGCGGCCAACGACCTGTCCAGCGCCACTGACCTGGCGACCAAGATGGTGCGCGAGTTCGGGCTGTCGCCCGAGCTCGGCCCGGTCGGCTACCCCGAGGGCGGGTCGGTCTTCCTGGGCGGCGGCGGGGGCGGGCTGTCCAGCCGGCCGTTCGCCGAGGCCACCCAGGCCGTCATCGACCGCGAGGTGGCCCGGCTGCTGCGCGAGGCCGAGGAGAACGCGATCGGCAAGATCCGGGGCCACCGCGGCCAGCTCGGCCAGCTGGTCAGCCTGCTGCTGGAGCGCGAGACCGTCGACGGCTCGGAGGTCTACCGGATCGTCGGCCGGCCGGTGCCCGTGGGCCGGTCCGCGGACGAGCTCACCGTGGCCCCGCACGTCGTGGTCACCTCGGCGTCCGACGGGTCGCGCACCGACCAGTAAGGTGGCCCAGCCGCGGTCGGCCCGATCCTGGAGGAACGCTTGCCGCTCCTGGTCCTGTCCGGCCCTGAGGTGCACCGGCTGCTGGGCTACGCCGACTGCGTCGCCGCGCTGCGGTCGGGGCTGGGCGCGCTGGCCGCGGGCCAGGCTGACCAGCCGCTGCGCGTGATCGTCCGGCCCGGCGTCGCGCCGGGACTGATGGGCGTCATGCCCGCGTACCTGGGCGGCCCGGCGGGCGGGTACGGGATCAAGGCCCTGACGATCACGGCCGGGAACCCGGCGGCCGGGCTGGACGCCCATCAGGGCGTCATGATCGTGTGCGACGGCCCGACGGGCGTGCCGCGCGCGGTGCTGAACGCCTCGGCCCTGACCGAGATCCGCACCGCGGCGATGTCCGTCCTGGCCACCGACCTGCTGGCCGTGCCCGGCGCGGGCGACCTGGCCGTCATCGGCACCGGCGTGCAGGCCCGGGCGCACGTCCGGGCGTTCAGCGCGACCCGGCCGCTGCGCCGGATCCGGGTCGCGGGGCGCAGCTCGTCGCGGGCTGAGGAGTTCGTCGCTGACCTGCAGGCGGAGATCCCGGTGCCGGTGACGGCGTGTGCGTCCGTGGCGCAGGCCGTGCGCGACGCGGACATCATCGTGACCGCGACCAGCTCGGCGGAGCCGGTGCTGCGGCGGGCCTGGATCTCGGCCGGCGCGCACGTCAACGCGGTCGGGGCGTGCTTCCCGGCGGCGCGCGAGCTGGACAGCGAGACGGTCGCCGCGGCCGCGCTGTTCTGCGACAGCCGCGCGGGGCTGACCAGCGAGTCCGGCGACTACCTGCTGGCCGTCGCGGACGGGTCGGCCGGGCCGGGGGTCATCCGCGGCGAGCTGGGCGAGGTGCTGGCCGGGGCCGTGCCCGGCCGGGCCGGGGCCGGGGAGATCACGGTGTTCGAGTCGCTCGGGCTGGCCGTCCAGGACCTGGCCGCCGCGCTGCGCGCGTGCGAGCTCGCGGCCGCGGCCGGCGCGGGTGCGCGGGTGGACTTCTGAACCGCCTGCGGGGCGGATGGCGTATCATCGCTGCCATGCGCGCGAAGCTGACCTCTGGCTGGTGGCGCCGCCGGTAGGCGGTGCCCCTGATTCGCGCGCTCCAGCAGCTCCCGAAGGCGGCCGCCCGGTACCCGGCGGCCGCTTTTTCGTGCCGTCAGCCCGGCCAGAAGACCCGTGAGGCGACACATGACCAGCGAGTTCGGCGAGACGACCTACCAGACCCCCGGCGGCGTCACGGTGCACCGCACCGCCGCGCCGTTCGACCCGGCCGTGCTGGCCGACCTGACCCGCCAGGTCGAGGCCGTGCCGGGCGGCGTGCTCAGCTCGGGCATGGAGTACCCGGGCCGGTACAGCCGGTGGCACGTCGCCTACGTCGACCCGCCGGTCGAGCTCACCGCGTCGGGCCGGACGATCACCGTCCGGGCGCGCAGCGACCGCGGCCTGGTCCTGCTGCCGGTGCTGGCCGCCGCCCTCGGCCGGGCGGGCGAGGTCGCGCTCGGCGACCGGGAGGCCAGCGTCACCGTGGAGGACCCCGGCGGGGTGTTCACCGAGGAGGAGCGCAGCCGCCGCCCGTCGGTGTTCACCGCGCTGCGCGAGATCATCGCCGACCTGGCCGGGGACGACCCGAACCTCGGCCTGTACGGGGCGTTCGGGTACGACCTGGCCTTCCAGTGCGAGCCGCTGCGGCTGCGCGACAAGCGCCCGGCCGGGCAGCGCGACCTGGTCCTGCACCTGCCCGACCGGGTCTGGGTGCTGGACCGCAAGCGGGAGACGGCGGTCTGCTACTCCTATGAGTTCGACACGGCGGCCGGCTCGACCCGGCACCTGCCCCGGCCG
>JBOHCO010000003.1:0-1098 GCA_050698895.1 Streptosporangiaceae bacterium | reverse complement strand
GACCGACCCCACCAGCCCGGCCTACCTGCCCGGCTTCTTCCAGATCGCGCTGGGCTCGGTGCTCGACGCGCCGCAGATCTTCGAGGCCGCGCGCAGCGGGGCCGGGTTCGGCTGGGGCGAGCACGGGCGCGACGTGCTCGAGGGCTGCGAGCGGTTCTTCCGGCCCGGCTACAACGCCCACCTGATGGCGGAGTGGCTGCCCGCGCTCGACGGGGTGACCGGGCGGCTGGAGCATGGTGCCAGCGTGGCCGACATCGGCTGCGGCCACGGCTCGTCCACGATCCTGATGGCCCAGGCCTTCCCGAACTCCACGTTCACCGGCTCGGACTACCACGACGGCTCCATCGCGACCGCCCGCCAGCGGGCCGATGAGGCCGGGGTCGGCGACCGGGTCCGGTTCGAGACCGCCCCCGCGGCGGCCTACAGTGGTGACGGCTACGACCTCGTGACCATGTTCGACTGCCTGCACGACATGGGCGACCCGGTGGGGGCCGCCCGCCATGTTCGCGGCACGCTCAAGCCCGAGGGCACCTGGATGATCGTGGAGCCGAACGCCGCCGACCGGGTCGAGGGCAACCTCAACCCCGTGGGGCGGGCCTATTACGCCTTCTCCACGCTGCTGTGCACGCCCGCGTCGCTGTCCCAGGAGGTCGGGCTGGCCCTGGGCGCGCAGGCCGGCGAGGCCCGGATCAGGGACGTCGTTACCGCGGCGGGCTTCACCCGGTTCCGCCGGGCCGCCGAGACCCCGTTCAACGCCGTGTTCGAGGTCCGTTCGTGACCACGAGAAAGCCGGCGGCGGCGCCGGGGGGCCAGGACGGCCCGCCGGGCGCCGCTGCCGCACCTGGACCTGGTCGTCGAGGACCTCGCTGGCGGGCTGGGAGGGCGTCGAGCGGCATCGGGGACGGTACGCTTGGCGTCGGCTGTCTGGGGTGGCGGCAGGCAGCGGTTTGGGTGCATAGCTCAGCGGTAGAGCACTCGCCTTACAAGCGAGGGGTCACTGGTTCGAACCCAGTTGTGCCCACGTAGAGACACTTTATCATTTCTGTGTTCGAAGTCGCGTAAATAGTGATGACCCCTCGTCTTGGTGCGAGTGACCAC
>JBOHCO010000002.1:0-3543 GCA_050698895.1 Streptosporangiaceae bacterium | reverse complement strand
CACGGGTGAGCCCGGCCGCCGCGCTGCGGCCGCCTCCCCGCCTTGATTGTCGCGCTCTGCGTGGCCCGGCCGCCATACCCCCGGGCCGCCGATTCCGCCGGTCCGGGCCGCGCGGACGGCCTCAGATCAATTGTGACGATGTTCCGAAACGGTGTTATGATTCCGCTCATGGGAACGCTCGTCACCAGCCGGCTGGACCACTCGATCGCCACGATCACCCTGGACGACGGCAAGGTCAACGTGCTGTCGCCGGACATGCTCGGTCAGGTCAGTGCAGCGCTGGACGAGGCGGCCGAGGCCGTCGAGGCCGCCGACGCCGCGGTGGTCGTGCTGACCGGGCGGCCCGGCGTGTTCAGCGCCGGCTTCGACCTGCGCGTCCTGCAGGCCCGCGACGCGGCCGCCGAGGGGATGATCCGGGGCGGCTTCGAGCTGGCCGCGCGGCTGATGACGTTCCCGGCGCCGGTGCTCATCGCCTGCACCGGGCACGCCATCGCGATGGCCTCGTTCCTGCTGCTGTCCGCGGACTACCGGATCGGCGCCGACGGGCCCTACAAGATCACCGCGAACGAGGTCGCCATCGGCATGACCATCCCCGTGGCGGCGATCGAGATCTGCCGCCAGCGGCTCAGCCCGGCTCACCTGAGCCGGGCGCTGACGCTGGCCGAGACGTTCCCGCCGGCCGAGGCGGCGAGCGTCGGCTTCCTGGACCTGGTGGTGCCCGGGCCCGAGCTGGCCGACGCGGCCGCGGCCGCCGCGGGCCGGCTGGCCGCACTGGACCGGGCCGCCCACACGGCCACCAAGCGGCGGGTCCGCGGCGCGACCGTAGCGGCGATCCGGGCCGACCTGGAGGCCACCAGCGCCGGCCTGCTGGGCTGATCGGGCGCCGTGCCCCGGGCCAAGCAGCGCACCCCGGCCCTGCGCGACCACGTCCTGAACGTCGCGCTGGCCACGCTGGCCGCCGAAGGCGTGGCCGGGTTCACCACCCGCCGGGTGGCCGAGCAGGCGCAGACGTCCACGCCGGCCGTGTACGAGCTGTTCGGGGACAAGGCCGGGCTGGTCCAGGAGGTGTTCTTCGAGGGCTTCCGGCTGCTGCGGCGGCGGTTCGGCGAGCTGGCCCAGACGCCGGATCCGCGGGCCGACCTGGCCGAGGTGCTGCGCACGTTCCGGGTGTTCGTGCGCGACAACCCGGTGCTGGGCCAGCTCATGTTCTCCCGGCCGTTCGCCGACTTCGACCCGGGGCCGGCCGAGCAGGAGGCCGGCGCGGCGGTCCGCGAGTTCATCGTGGGCCGGGTCCGGCGGTGCACGGGGGCAGGCTTGCTGCGACGGGCCAGCGTCGGCGACGGTGCCGGCGCTGGCGTCGGCGCGGGAACCGACACTGACACCGATTTCGCGCACGTGCTGCTGGCGCTGGCCCAGGGGCTGGCCGCGCAGGAGTGCACGGGGTGGCTGGGAAGCTCGCGCGAGTCGCGGGACCGGCGGTGGGAGCTCGCGGTGGCCGCGGTGCTCGACGGGCTGGGCTGAGTTCTTGGGCTGGCGCGCCTGGGGGCTGGCGCGCCTGGGGGCTGGCGGGTCTGTCGGGGCTCGGGGACTGGCGGGCGTGGGGCTGGCGGGTCTGGCTGCTGACGGGTCTGTCGGGGCTGGGGGCTGGCGGGCTGGGGGCTGGCGGGCGTGGGGCTGGCGGGTCGGGGGGCTGACGGGGCTAAAGGGTGGCCGGCTTGCAGGCTGGCGGGGTCTGGGGGCTGGCGGGTCTGGGGGCTGGCGGGTCTGGGGGCGGCGGGCCGCCGCCAGCCCGCCGCCAGTCCCGCCGCGGTCAGCTGCTGAATCCGGGGATGCCGGTGCCGGGGATCACGCTGCTGACGTGCAGGTACACCGGGCCGCGGCGGGCGCAGGCGCGGAAGCTGAACGGGAAGCGCGCCGCGGTGAAGTCGTTGGGCGGGAAGACCTTCAGGGCGCCGGCCGTGACCGGGTGACAGGCGCTGCGGGAGAACACGCCGACGTCGGTGACGCCCAGCTCGACGTGCGCCGTCCCGCCGCGGCCCAGGACCACTTCGGTCACCGGGTGCGAGGGATCGCGGCTGGCCGCGCGGCCCAGCTGGCCGCCGCGGGCGGCGGTCGCGGACAAGCCGGGGTAGCCGAGCAGCGTGCAGGCGCGGGCCGAGATGTTGGACAGCTCGAGCTGGAAGTGGACGGCGCCGGCCGAGCCGTCGCCGGGCACGCCGACCCAGACGCGCAGGCTCGAGGTGGTGCACTTGGGCAGCACGCGAGCCGCGGCGTCTGCGGTGCTAGCGGTGTTAGCGGTGCGCGCGGCGGGGTGGCCGGGGGCGGCCAGGGCGACGGCGGGGATGAGGATGGCGGCGCCGATGGCGCCGGCCACGGCGCCGACGCGCCGGGCTGTGCGGCTGGTGAGGCTCATGGGGGCTTCCGTTTCTGGTCGGGCGGAGCTGGCACCTTTAAGACCGCCGGGCCTGCCACGGGGTTGCGGCCTCTTTCATGATCAGGACCGTTTTGCCGCGGCGTTGAGGCTGCCGCCTGACCGTCGGGGGTGAGCCTCGCCCCCGGCCAGCCCTCCGCCAGCCCCGGCGTTCACTCCCCTCCTGTTCTCCCGCAGGTACCGCGCCGTCACGCTGGCCCCGGCGCTGGCCCGCCCGGATCCTGGTTTCTGGTGCCGCCGGAATGCCCGGGCCCGTGATCCCGGAAGTCCGTCAGCACATAGCGCTGACGAACTTCCGGGATCATGAAACTCCGCGCCCGGCCGGCCCAGCCGGGCAGCGGCCGGGCAGCGGCCGGTCAGGCGAGGCTGGCCTGCCAGTCGGCGTGCAGGGCCGAGTACTCGCCCTCGGTCTCCAGGAGCTCGCCGGGGGAGCCGTCCTCAATGATCTGGCCGTCGGCCATGACCAGGACCCGATCGGCGATGGCCACGGTGGACAGCCGGTGCGCGATGATCACGGCGGTGCGGCCGGTGAGCACGGTGTGCAGCGCGTTCTGGACCAGGCGCTCGCTGGGGATGTCCAGGAGCGAGGTGGCCTCGTCCAGGATGAGCAGCGCGGGGGCGGCCAGGAAGGCGCGGGCGAACGAGATGAGCTGGCGCTGGCCGGCGGACAGGCGGCCGCCGCGCTTGCCGACCTGCTCGTCGTAGCGGGCGGGCAGCCCGGAGATGAACGTGTCGGCGCCGATGGCCTCGCCGGCGGCCACGATCTCGGCCCGGCTGGCGCCGGGCTTGCCCAGGGCGATGTTGTCCGCGATGGAGCCGCCGAACAGGTAGTTCTCCTGGGTGATCAGGATGACCTCGTGCCGCAGGGACCGGTCGGAGAGCTGGCGCAGGTCGGCGCCGTCCAGGGTGACCCGGCCCTGGTTGGGGTCGTACATGCGGGCCAGCAGCCGCGCGACGGTGGTCTTGCCCGCGCCGGTGGCCCCGACGATGGCCACCGTCTGGCCGGCCGGGATGCGCAGGTCCATGTGCGGCAGGACGACCTTCTCCCGGTAGGCGAACCGGACCGACTCCAGGGCGGAGGCCCGGCCGACCGCGGCGGCGCCGTCCGCCGC
>JBOHCO010000001.1:0-3514 GCA_050698895.1 Streptosporangiaceae bacterium | reverse complement strand
GGCTTGGGGTGGTCCACGACCTGGCCGTCGGCATGGTCGTCGGCCTGGTGGTCGGGGTGCGCGCGGTCCGGCCCGGCACCGTCTGCCCCGGCGCCGGCCGGGCCCGTTCCGCGCACCACGGCCAGCGTGGTCCGGATCCGCTCGGACTCCTCCATGAGGTCGACCAGGGACTGCCGGGCGGCCGAGCGCATCAGCGGGTTCGGGTCGCGCAGCGCCTTGGTGCCGGGCAGCGTATCCGCCATGGGCGGCTCCCGGCCGCCCGCGGCCAGGTCGGCCGCGTAGCTGCTCAGCGTCGCGTAGCTGGCCGCCATGGCCGTGCGTTCCGCGCTGCCCAGGCTGAGGGCCCAGGACGACACCACCAGCGCGCCCTGCCACAGGCCGCCGGCCAGCACCAGGACCGCCCGCAGCGCCGCGTCCGCCGGGCTGAGCGGAACCGCGCTGGCGATCAGCACCGCCACCGGCCACTGGGTGGTGACGACGATGGCGGTCGGGCCCAGCGCGGCACAGACCCCAGCCACGTAGCACCACAGAATGATCACCGGCACCAGCGTCCAGGGCATGCCGAACGCCGCGGCGCCGCCGACGAAGGTCGAGATCGCCATGCCCGCCACGGCCAGGCTGACCAGCAGGACCCGGGTGCGGGTCACGCCCCGGAACGAGACCATCCCGGCCGGCACGGCACCGAGCGCGGCAAAGGTGCCGTACTCGACGTGATGGGTGGCGAAGCCGATGACCAGCGGGGTCAGCACGCCGAAGGTGGCCCGCGCGGCCCGGCCCGGCGTGACGTTGCGCCAGCGGAACTGGCCCAGGTTCAGCCAGCCGCCCCCGCCGACCTCGGCGGTCAGGAACGCCTGGCTGGCCCGCAGCTCAGCCCCGTACCGCCGCGCGGTCCGGCGGGCCGAGGTCAGGAGCCGGGACGCAGACACGGCGGGCGCGGCCTTGGATCCTCAGGCCGTCAGCACCGGGCGGTAGTCCGGCTGCCACATCAGGGCCCGGACCTGCTCGATGACATCGCCGGCCAGCGGCGCGGCGGCCACCCCGTCGGCCGCGGCGGCCCTGGCCACGGCGGTGGCCACGGCCAGCGAGGTATCGCGCAGCGCCTCCACCTGGGGCAGCAGCGGCGCACCCGGGGTGGTGGTGTCCACCAGCTCGGCGACCGCGTAGGCGGCCGCGCTGAGCATCCCGTCGGTGACCCGCGAGGCGCGGGCGGCGATCACGCCGAGGCCCAGCCCGGGGAACACCAGGGCGTTATTGGCCTGGCCGACGACGTACCGGATGCCGTCGAAGTCGACCGGCCCGAACGGGCTGCCCGCCGCGACCAGGGCCCGGCCGCCGGTCCACCGGATCAGGTCGGCGGGCCGGGCCTCGGCCAGGCTGGTCGGGTTGGACATCGGCATGATCACCGGGCGGCTGGCGTGCCCGGCCATCTCGGTCACGATGGCCTCGCTGAACGCCCCGGTCCTGGCCGAGGTGCCGATGAGGATCGTGGGGTGCACGCGGCGTACCACCTCGGCCAGGCCTACGCCTGAACCCACCTCCCCGACGCTCTTCAGCTCCGGGTCGCGGGCCCAGTCCGCCACGTCGGCCGGGTCGCGGGCGTACCGGCGCTGCTGGTCGCTCAGGCCGGAGTCGGTGGCGGTCAGCAGCCCGTGCCGGTCGATGGTCCAGAACCTGGCTCTGGCCTGCCCGGCCGTCAGCCCGTCCGCCACCAGGGCGGCCGACAGCTGGTCGGCGATGCCGACACCCGCGGTCCCGGCCCCGAAGATCACGATGCGGTGGTCGGCCAGCTTGATCCCGGTGGCCCGGACCGCCGCGATGACCGCGGCCAGGTTGACCGCGCCGGTGCCCTGGATGTCGTCGTTGAAGGTGAGCAGGCTGGCGCGGTAGCGCTCCAGCAGCCGCCGGGCGTTGCTGACCCCGATGTCCTCCCAGTGCAGCAGGGCCCGCGGGAACAGCTTGCCCACCGCGGTGACGAAGGCGTCCAGGAACGCGTCGTAGTCCGCCACCGGCACCCGGGGGTGGCGGTTCCCGATGTAGAGGGGGTCGTCCAGCAGGCTCTGCCGGTCGGTGCCGACGTCGAGCATGACCGGGATGACCCGGTTCGGATCGATGCCGCCCGCCGCGGTGTAGACGGCCAGCTTGCCGGCCGCGATGTTGATGCCGCCGACGCCCCAGTCCCCGATGCCCAGGATTGCCCCGGCATCGGTGGCCACGATCAGGTCCACCTCGTCGGGGCCCAGGTCCGCGGCCAGCAGCGAGGTCTCGATCAGTTCCGGCCGGTCCACCGACAGGTACACCCCGCGCGGCCGGCGGTACTCGTGGCTGTAGTTCTCGATGGCCTGGCCGACCGTGGGGGTGTAGATGATCGGCAGCATCTCACTCAGGTGCCTGGCCAGCACCCGGTAGAACAGCACCTCGTTGCGGTCGCGTACCTCGGTGAGCAGCACGTTGCGGGCCAGGTCGGTGGTCTGCCGGCGGTACTGGGCGTAGACCCTGGACTCCTGCTCGTCCAGCGTCATGTGGCCGGCCGGGATCAGCCCGATGACGCCCAGGCTGGCCCGCTCGGCGTCGCTGAACGCCGTGCCCTTGTTGATCCTGGGGTCGGCGAGTACCTGGCGGTGGCGCAGTGTCGTGCGCCACGCCCCGTCGCTGTCTTCCCACACCGTCCGCATGACGAATCATTGTCCATGAGCGGCGGGCGGTCGGGCCAGCGGCTCCCCGCCGCTCCACAGGGCCCGGACGGCCTCGATGGTGTCGGCCTCCGCGGCCGTCTTGTCGTCGCGGTAGCGCAGCACCCTGGCGAACCGCAGCGTCACGCCGCCGGGATAGCGGGTGCTGGCCTGGACGCCGTCGAAGGCGATCTCCACCACCAGCTCGGGCCGGACCCGGACCACCCCGTGCGCCCGCGGCACCGTGGACTCCGCCTCCGGCCCCACCGGCGGGTCGGCCAGCTCCAGCAGCCGGCCGGTCTGCCACTCCAGCAGCGCGTCGGTCAGGCCCTTGAACGTCTTGCCGAGCATCACCATGTCCCCGGTCGCCGGGTCACGCGCGCCCAGGTGCAGGTTGGACAGCCAGCCATGGCGGCGGCCGTGCCCCCACTCCGCGGCCAGCACGACCAGGTCCAGGGTGTGCCGGGGCTTGACCTTGATCCAGTCGCCGCCCCGGCGGCCGGCCCCGTACCCGGTGTCCAGCGACTTGACCACGACGCCCTCGTGGCCGCGGGCGATGGCCGCATCGAAGAACGCCGTGGCCTCGGCCAGGTCGCTGGTCACGATCCGCGGGATGACCAGCTCCGCCGGGGCCACCGCCGTGAGCTGGCTCAGCCGCTCGCTGGCCGGCACCTCGAGCAGGTCGGCGCCGTCCAGGTGCAGGAGGTCGAACAGGAATGCGGTGAGCGGCGTCTGCTCGCTCAGCCGGGCCACGTCGGCCTGGCTGGCGGTGCGGGCCGAGGTGACCTGGAACGGGCGGGGCCGCCCGTCCGGGTACAGGGCGACGGCCTCGCCGTCGAGCACGG